>JAYTPR010000101.1:0-6691 GCA_043747095.1 Candidatus Peribacterales bacterium | reverse complement strand
TGACATACAAAAAATGAAACCGGATCGGATCGTACTATCCCCTGGCCCAGGTAGCCCTAAGTCTGCGGGTGTCTCGCTCGATATTCTACGTGAGCTCAGCGGATCAGTACCTATTCTCGGTGTATGCCTAGGCCATCAGTGCATCGCACATGTCTTTGGTGGGAAAAGTTTTGTGAGTCATGCTGCACAGGTGATGCACGGAAAAACGAGTAGCATTCGCCATACCGGTAAAAGCATCTTTCAGCGCATACCTTCGCCATTTCTTGCAGCGCGCTATCATTCGCTTATCGTCAAAAAACTGCCGAAAGATTTTGAATTACTCGCATGGACGGGTTCCGCCAAAACGAAAGAAATCATGGCGATGAAACACAGAACGCTTCCTCTCTTTGGTGTGCAGTTCCATCCAGAATCATTTCTGACGAAGCATGGTGAAAAGCTCATGAAGAATTTTCTCTCGATTTCATGATGGTGACAATAATGTCACTTCCCGGCTTTCATCCACTCCGATTTTTTTCAAAACTTCGCAGTTCAGAGAAGAGCGTCGCACTGTTCACAAGTGGTCAGTGGACCATTATTGCGTGGAATCCATCGAAAACAATTCACGGTCATGATAGAGCGGTGTTCACCCAGCTCAAGAAGATTCCAGTACGACAATCGGCATTGCCGTTTGCTGGTGGTGCGATCGGCTATTGCAGTTATGACTTTGGTTGCGTGCTCCGAGATGTTGTCTCGAGGCATCGTCCTAGCCTTCCTGGTGCCGTTTTCCACGTCTACGACCATGCGGTGCTGTGGAACGGGAAAAATGCTGTCGTTGTGGGTGATGCAGATTTCATGAAAGACGTTGAGTGCATTCATCTCCGTCCTTTTTCCGGTTCCCCTCTTCCGGACATCGCATGGAAGCCTGCACTAATACTTGGTGACTATCGCAAAAAATTCCAGACCGTTATGCGAGGAATTCGTGATGGAGAATTTTATCAGCTGAATCTTTCGTATCCGTTTACAGAGGAGTCCGACACACATGCACGAAAACTTTTTGCAGGTTTTGCAGAAGTAAATCCGGCATCATGTGCGTCGTACTTTGAATACGACGATACAGCCATAATTTCTCTCTCGCCGGAGCGTTTTGTGACGATAGAGAAAGGCATCATCACCACGCGTCCTATTAAAGGAACCCGTCCGCGCGGCCAGACGCCGAAAGAGGATAAACGGCTTGCAGCTGAGCTTCTTGCGAGTGCTAAAGAGGCCGCTGAACTTAACATGATTACCGATCTTCTCCGAAACGACGTTGGTAAAGTGTCACTCGCTGGAACTGTAAAAGTTCTCGAGCACAGAGCGCTCCAGAAAAATCCAACGGTCTGGCATACGTATTCGGTCATTCGTGGACTACTCGAAAAAAATCTTCATCCCATCGATGCATTTGCTTCTATGTTTCCGGGTGGCTCAGTCACTGGTTGCCCGAAGATTGCGGCGATGAAAGAGATTGATCGGCTGGAAGAGTCTGCGCGCGGTGCGTACTGCGGATCGATGCTGATGCTTGGTGCGAATGGATTCCTCGATAGCACGATTCTCATTCGCACTGTCGTGAAGCAAAAAAATCAGCTCACACTTGGCATGGGTGGTGGCATCGTGGCGGATTCGGATTGCGTGTCCGAATACGATGAAACACGCAGGAAAGCGCATTCCTTCCTCACTTTTTCAGCATCGCAGTCTGCACGGTATTTCCGTGGAAAGCGGGAGATTGCTGCAGATTCGGTGATGCAGCTCTTTGACCTTACGAATGAAAAAACAGTCGGTGTTTTTGAAACACTCCGTGCGGATTCGGGAAAGATTCATGATCTTTCTGCTCATCTTGTGCGGCTTCGGCATTCCGCTGCATTGGTTGGTATCAAGATTCCACCACTCTCCATTCTCGCAAAACATCTGAAGCATGCAGCCAGGAATCATTCTGCTTCAGTACTGCGCGTGAAACTCGTCTGCACAAAAACAGATGTCGTGATCGAGGCACGGCCGCTTCCGATCGACCCAGCGCGCGAACACGGTATTGCAGTCACCGTCGTGTCAGCAGATCGGAGTATTCCTGAAGCGAAGGCACTTCCCTACTACCGCGAGTATGCAGCTCATCATGAGGCCGGGCGTAAAGGATATGGCGAAGCGCTCCTCCGACGTTCTGACGGAAGTGTGACCGAGGGCGCGTACTCCAATCTCTTCTTTGTGAAAGATGGAATGATCTGGACTGCAGAACACGACATGCTCCCCGGTATCACGCGTGCAATAATGATCAAGCTCGCAAAGCGTATGAAGATTCCGGTGCACTTCGTCTGTCTGCAGGAGCTGGATATGTGGCACGCTGAAGAAATATTTCTCACCAGTTCGCTTCATGGCATTACGCCAGTCATTCGTCTGGATACAGAGCCCGTTGGTAACGGCAAGCCGGGAAAGATCACAAAGAAGCTGCAGAGCGCGCTTGAGGCGCTTCGCGACTAATCATGCTATGCTCAGTGCATGAAGGTTACTCAGGCCATTCTGCCGGTTGCCGGGTTCGGCACGCGGTTCCTGCCATGGACGAAGGTTGTTCCCAAAGAACTTCTTCCCATCGGCAATAAACCCATTATCGCCGTTCTCGTTGATGAATGTATCAGCGTCGGTATTCACGACATCTGCTTTGTTATCAGCCGTGGCAAAGAATCCATCCCGCAATATTTTTACGCGCAGCCTGAATTGGAGCGCGAGCTTGAGCGTCGCGGCAAACTCCACATGCTTGAAGAGCTCACGAAGTACAACCAAATTCGTTTTCATGTCGCGTATCAGGAGGAAATGAAAGGCGATGGTCACGCCATCTTGCAGGCTCGTGATTGGGTCGATTCTGATGCCATTGCGATTCTCTTTGGCGATGACATCATTCATGGCGAAAAGAACGGACTACAGCAGCTGACGGAAGCGTGGAAGGGTCTCAAGAATAAAAAAGAATCCGCGATGCTTTGTCTGCAAGATGTGGAAAGAAAGCTCGTCAGTAAGTACGGCATCGTCGACATCGTTCCGGACAATCACAAATCACGACTACGAAAAATCAAAGGCCTCGTGGAGAAGCCGAAGCCTGAAGATGCTCCATCAACACTCGGCATCGTCGGTAAGTACATCGTCCCCCGCTCTACTATTGAAGAATTAAATCGCACGGAGAGCGGACACCATGACAAAGAAATCCGTCTCATCGACGCATTGAAATCTCAGCTCAATAAGATCGATATCTACGGTTACGAATTTGAAGGCCGTAGGTTTGATACCGGTACGCCGGAGGGCTACACGGAAGCGGTGAAAGAACTGGCGTAATTCCAACGAAAAGACTATCTGGAGCCCTTTAGCTCCTATTTTTTCAACGTGAATCTGTTTGTACAAGAAGACAATTTTATTGTACATTATTCCTCCTGTTTGTATGACTGAGAACTCACCTCATTGTTCCGATGAACGACGGTAACCAGATGAACACAGGCGAACCAATTCATTTACCAAAATTTCTCGATGAACTGAGCAGCGCTTTTGATGTGGAAATTGGTGGAATGAATATTGATGGCGGCAATCGCAAGCTAAGCGTGACGCATCAAATATTGAAAGGTCTTCGGTCTATTCGCGAGATGATTCAAACTCTCATTGTCAGTACGCAAGAGGAGCAGGTGTCAGAGTCTGATGTTGTAAGCAGGATCCACGCCCTTCGCGTGCCTATTGCGGTATACGAAGTGCTTGCTGGCATTGGTGACACCCTAGGTTCAGAGGGCCTTAAGAACATTGCATCGAGTCAGTCGCATGCGGTTCTTCGGCGTCAGAATGAGTTACTTCCTTTGGCACGATGCAAAATGAACGGTGCAAAATTCCTAGAGCAGCAAGTTATCAATAGGGTCGTAAAACACGCACCAAAGCCTGATCCAGCGCCAAAAGACCTCTTGGTCATTCTTGAAAAAAAAGTTGATGAAGCCTTCGGCCCCGAATACGCAGGGTTGTCAGAGCTCATTTATTTTTTGTTGGATGGAGACATTCGCACCGCTGAAGAAATCATTATTTCGCAGACGCGTCGAAGGAGAAAATATCCTGGAGAATCCAAGGAGCAGGAAAACTTTGGTCAGCACTTTATGGGTTTTCTTGGAATGTATGGCGATGTCTCTGCGTACGTTCTTGAGCGGTCAGTGCATAAGACTCTGACGCCAGCGCACATCATGAATGTTTTAAAGACAATGCTGCAGGATCCTTGCCTGCGTCAGTTCACGGAAATTACCGACCATTCTACGCAGAACCTGTATTCCGTTTTGCAATCCGCGCTTTCCAGTCCTGACTCCCAAAAGAATCCTTGGGTTCATGCAGACCTTTCACGCACCCCATTTGCCGTACAGCAGCTTGGCACCACAATGGAGCGTTCGGTTCCTCGTCAGGCACTTGGCCCTGTTCTTGTGGAACTCAATGATCATGAGCGATTCGTGCACATACGAGAGGCTCAAGTTCTCATTGCTGATTATCACCGCCTGAAAGAGGATGCCGCCGCTTCTCCAAAGCTGCGTACACGGCTCTTTGATGTCATGAGTAAGCTAGATATGCCTATATCGGTGAGTGATGACGAAAGGAAGCGGGAGCCTCTTGAGCACCTTTTGTTTGCCATAGAGCGCAAAGTGGAAATGTATGAAAACCCCATGGAGGCGACAGAAACAGAGGAGGGGCAGGCGCTCCCAGAACATGTCATTTTGCGTCTCATCGACGTTGAGCGCGTGATAAGTCATCAAAAATTGCAACCAGAGGTCCATAGTCTGCTGAAGACGATTCGAAGATTCGATAGTCACATTAGAAGCCCACTTCTGGTTCGGTCACTTCAAATTCTCCTGCGCAGCGACAGTCCTGCCATGGACGTTCCTATGGTCAGTGATGGGAAAAATCGCTCGCTCAGGGAACAGTTATTGCAGCTCGCAAAGAATAATAGGTACGAAGATGAGATTTTTATGAATGGCCCCATTCATCTGGCGCATAAATATGCCCATCCTCCACTACCTCTCCTGAATCCAAGAGACGCAGAAATGCTGGCGTGCACCCCTGAGCAGCTATCGCGAAATTTCAACACTGCCGCTATAGGACCCGAGCGTGGGATGCTGATAGCAGCAGGTAAAAAATTTGCGGAAGCACACGGTTATAGAATTTCAGCAAATTTTACCGAGCGTGCCATACGTTCGTATCTTGGTATTCATGCACAACCGAACAATTTCAACGTCAGTCTTCACCCTGGCGCAACGGAGGCGTTTCGTGCATTTGTCCTGCAGTGCGTTCCGCAGTGGCAACCTGGTGATTTTGCGATGATTTCAAGTCAGGAATACGGACACATGACAGATGTTCTTCGGCTTGCGATGTCCGATGATGATGAACAAAAGACGCATGTACGAGCCATACATCTCAATGATCGTTCGACGGGAAAATCCAAAAATGCAGAGCAACTGTTTTCCGAATTTGAGCGAAATTTTGATCCACAACATACGAAAATCGTGATTCTCAGCGAAGTGACGCGCTTTGGTGACAGACCGTGCGCCATGGGTGACACGGAACGATCTCATATCGAACTCGCTAAATTTATTGCTGCTGTTCGTGGGATGGCACCTGACATTCCCATTGTGATCGATGGCTGTCAGGCCATAGGACGCAGTAAAGCATTTCCGATGAATGTGTGTGCTCCAGACGCTTACATTGGTAGTGGCTCAAAAGCACTCGGCGTCGGGACCAGCGCCTTCATGGTGACATCGAAGTCATTGCCGATGGGTAAGCCGTTTGAGCATGAGCCGTCCACATTGCCACTGCCAAATCTTGTAGCTATGGGCATCAGCCTTGATCAGCTACATCGTAATCATGACTTCACGCGCTTCGAGGGCAACCTTGGTGTGAACAGAGGGCAGCAACAAGAAAAGCGTATTCGTGATCAGATGACTTACCTCACATCACATGCAATTCGTGCGGCGAACAAACATGCAGACCGAGTGATGCAGCGTCTGAACAAAGGTGAAATACAGGCGTGGGAAGAGGCGAATACGACTGGATTATCTTTTGAAGAATGCATGCAGTGCAGAACTATGTATCCAGTACATCGTGATGCTTATAACTATGTCGGCATCACGGTCATCAATTTCCCTAATATGTCTTCTCAGCAAATGGCTGCCTTTCTACGAAAAGACAGTGGTATCGAAACACTACCGTGTCTTGATAAATCACTTGGGCTTAGACTTTCATTTCACTATTTGCACGAAACGTCGCATATCGATGCGCTTTTCGAGGCCATTGCCGATGCGCACGTGAAAAAACTTCGTGAACGGTTCCTCAGACCACGGCTGGAGATGAAAGTAGAATTTGACATGCCACCCGGCTAGCATGATGCTTTGTCTATGATCGAAAACGCTCTCCATCAGGCTGGACTCACTCCTGTTGAGGCAAAGGTGTATTTGGCATGTTTGAAGCTTGGTACGCAGGATGTTGCCGTCATCGCCAAAGACACAAAACTGTCGCGCACGGATACCATCAATATTCTAGCGACTCTGTCGACGAAAGGATTTGTCAGCAAGTTTTCTCATATGAAGGATTTTTTCACACCCGAACATCCGCGCGTTATTCACAAAATTCTCTTAAGCGAGCATACGAAGAAACATGAAGGGTTGCAGGCTCTGCAGCAAATTTTGCC
>JAYTPR010000100.1:0-3207 GCA_043747095.1 Candidatus Peribacterales bacterium | reverse complement strand
CGCACGCGTGTACGTATCTTGCACAAGCACCGAAGAGCAACGCAGTGACCGTCGCAAAAGAAAAGGCAAAGGCAGCAGTTGCATCATCTTCTCTGGAAGTTCCTTTGCAGTTTCGAAACGCTCCTGTGAAAGCCATGCGAGAGCAGCACGGCCACGGCGTTGGCTATCAGTATCCTCACAACACAGAAGGAGCCATCGTTGCCGAGGACTATTTCCCCATTGATTATAAGGGCGAACGTGGCTTCTACGAGCCATCTGATAGAGGTTTTGAGGCAGACGTCCGAGAGCGAATTCAAAAGACCAAGAAAGTCCTCAATAGTTGATAAATACTAATAAAAGTGCTATAATATACAAGAAAGACAAACACTCACTCCATGACAGCAATCGTTCGTTCCATCAGAGGCTTTGCGCACGAGCATGATGACATTCCAGCATTTCATGCCGCATTTCTCGTGGGTACGATTTTGTGTGCAGCCGTTTTTAACCTCGGCTTCTATGCGATTTTGATCGTGGCGCACGTCGCGCTTGATATCGTGAAGTATCGCGATGTTCATGGCTTTTCTTTCAAGCAGACTATCAAAGCTGCAGCACTCGAAAGTATTGGTGATATCGCACTGTTTCTCCTCGCACTGAACTTTGCGGTCTACCTCAACCACACGTACATGCTCAATGCGTTAAGCGGCATGATGCGCTCAGAACTCACGGTTCTGCGTGCATTCGGTACGATGGTTCCGAAGATCCGTATCCTTGAGAACATGTGTGCGATTGCGCTCAATTTCCACGGATACATGCACACGCAGCATCCAGCGCTTGATCGTAAACTTAGCCGTCTTGAAAAGTGGTCCATCCGCACCATCGTCGTCAGTGTGGCACTTTTGGTTCTTGCGGTTTTCATCTTCCAGAGCAATCAGTGGGATCTTGCGGAGGTTCTGGCGCACGAGCTCATTCCGTCACTCTAAAAAGGAGCGCCATCAGGGAATAGAAATGTTTCGATACGCTTCATTTCGGTGCGCCATTCTTTCGCCGTATCACTCTCTTTTCCTTTGCCATAGCGAACGATGAAGTCATCGAAGCGCTGGTCGAGCGTCACTGGTTTGTCGATCACAGCGCGCTTATCGGCGTAGGCGAGTGCGTACTGTTCGATGGTTTCTGGCATGGAATTTGTTCCGTGTCCGCGGTGTGTGCGGACAATGCGTCCGATGTCCGTGAAGCCGTGTTCCACTAAAAATTTTTCCGCGGCTGCTTCGTGCGGAGTGTCATAGGTTTCTTTATTCTTTGCCCAAATTTTTGTTTGTTTTGCGGATGGCGTGAAGACATCGTCTCCAGTGAGAGACTTAAAGTCGACGAACCGTAGAAGATCATGAGTCAGCGCAGCAGCACGAAGAGCTTTTTTCCGCACCGGACGGCCCTGCGCGAGCAGATGATCTGCGACGGTGTCACAAATGTCGGCGACTTTTCGGACGTGCCGCTGAATGTGTTCGGGGAGCATGACCTCTTCCATCCAAGTCTCTATCTCCGCATCTGACGGAAGAGCGATGTCTGAGAATGTTATGAGAATACGTCGTCCTTCTTTCGCTTCAGAAATCTCTACCTCGATGTCGGTTTCGATGCCTTGGGTACGGTCACTCCACTCGATCATGCGAATACCGGCAAACGGATCAAGCGTGCGCATGAATTCGGCTGCTTGTACGGATGACAGTCGGTAGAGATCGATGTGGGAAAGGACATCATCGCCGTACCGTTGTTCCAGTGCGTACGTCGGACTTGTGACGCCGTCATTGATGCCAAGGCCTTTGGCAAAACCCTGTACAAACGTTGTTTTTCCAGCGCCAAGCTCTCCACGAAGGACAATAGTCCCCGGAGTGCGGTAGACGGTCTGTGCGAGCGAAGTGCCGATTTTCCGCATCTGCTCGTCGTTCCCAGCCTGTAGTGTGCATGAATCAAACATTGACAATTGTTGTGAAATATAATATCATAATAGTAATCAACGAATACTCACACCAATCTTACAACCCCCGAGCCATGACCATTCAACGGATCGGATTCCGCATACGGACAGTGTACAAGGTCCGAAAGCCGCGTGTTCTCCAACTCGCAAAGCAAAAGCTATCATTTATGGTGGCTTCCATGTCTATTTTTGCGTTCGTCATGGGAAACATGGTGGGTCAGCACGGATGGTATGTGTTTTGGAAGACGGTTCTGGGAGCCGAGAATGACTCGACGATTGCATTCGTTGGTACCGTATCGCCGATCGCAAAAATTCCGGACTATCAGCAGTGGGCCAAGTACGGCGGCAGCAAAGAGCTGCATACGTTTAAGCAAATTCCTCAGGATGTTCTTCGCGATCTCCCGACCTACGACACTGCGTCCATTACGGGTTCTGACTACACGCTCGCCAAGCAAGCGTACTCAACCATGTGGGCTGGTGGCTACAACACTACGCAGGGAAGTCATGCCGGAGTGGACATCGATGCGCCGCGCGGTACGCCGGTTGTGTCGATTGCAAACGGTATCGTGGAAAAAGTAAGCAGGCAGACGAATGGCTTTGGAAATCACATTCTCATCCGTCACCCTAACGTTCCTGACGGCAACGGTGTTACGACGCTGTACTCTACGTATGCCCACTTGGACGAAGTACTCATCAGTGAAGGCACTGTCGTTCACAAAGGACAGAACATCGGTACCGTCGGTAACACAGGACTTGTGTTCGGTGCGACTGGCTACCATCTGTATTTCCAGGTCGACATTGCAGATGCGCCGTTCCATCCGTACTGGCCATTTACGAGTACTGAAATTGCGTCAGCTGGAATGTCATTTGTAAAAGCCATCGACAGTACCGTCTATCAAGACAGGCTGTTCCGTTATACGCTCAGTCCTATGCTCTTCGTGCAGAAGTACGAAGGTTACGTTCGTCCGGTTCTTGCTCAGGGGGCATCATCTTCCGTCACGCCAAAACCTGTCATTGCTCAGAACGTCTCCGCGTCCGAGCGTCTCAAGCTCTTTGCATCCGAACGCGGACGTCAGCGTATGGCGAGAGCAGGTATCACCGTTGCTGTTTCTTCTAGCTCCTCCAGTCGCAGTGTCGTTGCTGCTCAGGTTGCATCGTCCGTATCGTCATCTGCCCCTGTAGTGCAGGAGTCCTCATCGTCGTCATCTGCGTCATCGGTGCAGCCTGAGCCAGTGGTTGAAGTTATCAAGACTGCTTCG
>JAYTPR010000099.1:0-1539 GCA_043747095.1 Candidatus Peribacterales bacterium | reverse complement strand
GCTTCCGCACAGCGCAGGTGAGGAAGCCGGCGTTCAGATTCTTTCACCCATGTCGTCGGTCGCTGCCGGCGTCAGTACCGTGATGGTGCCAAGTGTGCTTCAGCCCTACGACGGGTTTGCGACCTACGGTGCTCGACTTCAGGACTTCGATCTCAAAGACGACGGTATCAGCCAACTCTATGGCCAGAACCTTGGTGAGGAAGTACAGCGTTTCACCGACATCGCGGTGTCGATGACGAAAGACGTGAACCCTGACATCATTCATACGCATGACTGGATGACGCTGGAAGCAGGAGTGCAGGCATCGAAATATCATCGTAAGCCGCTTGTTGCTCACGTGCATGCTACGGAGCTTGATCGCACAGAGTTCCACCCGAACCCATGGATATTTAAACGAGAGATCGTTGGACTACGCAAAGCGGATCACGTCATCGCAGTCTCGGCCTACACCCGAGGACTCCTCATGCGTGAGTACGGAATCTCAGGGGACAAGATTACGGTGCTGCATAACGGTACGCATCACTCTGAGCCTGAGAAGCGCACGAGAAGTACGAAGAATGCTCGTCATCCACTCGTTCTGTTTCTCGGACGACTCACGGTGCAGAAGGGTGCAACGCATTTCATCGAGGCTGCACGTAAGATTGCTGACCGTAACCCTGATGCGCGCTTCGTCGTTGCTGGAGAAGGCTATCTGTTGCCACAGCTCATCGCACATGCGTGCAGACTCGGACTACAGGACAAAATTATTTTTGCAGGACGTGTGACAAGCGCTGAAGCAAAAAAACTCTACGCAAAAGCAGAGTGTTTTGTGATGCCGTCAGTCTCCGAGCCATTCGGCTTGGTGGCGCTGGAGGCCATCACACACGGTGCGCCTGTAGTCCTCAGCAGGCAGTCCGGAGCAGCAGAAGTGCTTCATAACGCCATGCAGGTGGACTTCTGGGACACGGACAAAATGGCTGACTGCATCCTCACCGTGCTTCGTGAAGAACCTCTTCGTGCCGAGATGCGCGTCCAAACTCCGCGAATCTTGAGTAACCTCACCTGGGCGCGCCAGGGCAAAAAAATCATTTCGATGTACGACGATATTATCCGCTCCTGATTTTTTTATGACCAAAAAGATTTCTCCATCGGTATGTTTCTACTTCCGACCTTCGCAGAAGGTCGCCCGCCGTAGCCTTGGCGAAGGTGGGCAGGTTCAAAAAACGTCTTGTTCCTTCTGCTACGGCCGGCAAGCCAGGTTTTCCAATTTCCCCTCCAGTCTATGAATCCAAGTGTTTGTTTTTATTTTCAGGTTCACCAACCCTTCCGCTTGCGAGACCTTCGCATCACGGACATCGGTGAAGGTGGAAACTACTTTGATGACGAGAAGAACAAGGCGGTCTTCCGCAAAGTCGCCGAGAAGTGTTATCTCCCAACAAACGCACTACTTCTGAAACTTCTGAAGAAGCACAAAGATTTCCGTGCAGCCTTTTCACTGTCTGGCGTTTTCCTCGATCAGTGTCGTGAGTACGGCCCAGACGTCTTAGAGTCGTTTCAAAA
>JAYTPR010000098.1:0-10553 GCA_043747095.1 Candidatus Peribacterales bacterium | reverse complement strand
ACATCACAGATTCCGCTCAACCCATACACCGTTACAACCGGACTCGAACAGCAGAATAAGATTCAGGCTATTGTGTCTGCAGCAAAGAAAGCACAGAACTTGCACAGCGGTGCGCCGCTTCAAGAAATGGTAAAACACAAACCAAAGACTGTCACGAAGACTGGTCCTGAAGGAGCACTCATGCTCCTTGTTCCTGCACTTGCTGGCGTCGCGATTCTGTATCGCAAACTGACTTTCGCGTAAATAAAAAGAGAGGCGTGCACCGTGCACACCCCACTGATTTTTTTCTGAATTACATAGCAGCGTCTGTCTTCTCAGCATCAGACTCAGCTTTTGGCACGCTCATCTTGCAAGCCTTGGCGTCAGTCTTGAAGGTCTTCCAAGCTTCTTTGCGAGCGGTACGAACCGTCGCAGTTGCCGTCTTTGCAGACGTCCTGAATGCGGTGTGAGCAGCGCGGATAGCGGCCTCACGAGTCGTAGCATCGGTCTGACCCCATGCTGCGGCAAGTGCTGCAGCGCGAGTGGTCATGGCGGACTTCATGGATGTGTAGTAAGCGTCTACAGCTGCGATAAGAGCAGCTTCACGCTTCGCGACGGCAGTCTGTGCGCAGGCAACATCGACTGATGGCTTGCTGCTCATGCCCCTGTTTGCCTTCTCCTTTGCCTTCATCAATCTGTTTGGGGACGAGGAAGTAGAAGTAGAGGTAGATGTAGACGACGATACTGCGGTCGATGAACTGGAACTTGTCTCAGAAGATGACGAGCTGGACATAGCACCTTCTTCAGCAAACGCTGGAACGGCAAGTGCCATCGAGAGGGCTGCGGTCATACCTGCGGCAAGAATTTTCTGCATAAAAAATGTGGGAAAATTGATAGATATGAATCAGCCGAATTTTCCTCCTGTTTCTTGCAAGACTTTATTGACAGTGCATTTCAATCATTTTTTTGTACTTTCCATGAGTATTACTCATCAATAGAACAGACTTGCAGAGGGCTGGAGACGATCTCCGTACCGAAGTGAGCGGTGAGATAGTATTGGCCATTTTTCACCGCAAGACCGAATCCTATCATCTGAAATGATGGATTCACGATTGCGTTGAAATGGGGACGGTACGCTTTTCCTTCCTCAGCGAGATAGTAATCGAAACTGTAACGGATGGCCTTCAGCAGTTTTTGAGTGCAATCCGACTCGTTGCAGGAATATGGACCACGACCAATATTCTCCGTGAACGTGATGCTTTTGACGTTCTTGAACTCAAGTCCGAGATGCTGAAACCAGTTCTTGATGGCGCCGTAATCATAGTATGCAGTCGTGCCATCACGCTTGTGTTCCATGATGCCCTTGGCTGCCGACCTCGCAGACCATAGTGCGGCCGTGCGGTTGAGCTGAGGCTCCATCCGATACGCCGGAAGCCCACGCCTTGCTCTCTCGGCGTTGTACCAGCCAAGCCACGTCTCCCTGACTTTTGCGAGATCTACGTTCTTCGTTACCCAATCCTCAGAAGGAAGACACGCCGCTATCACAGATTTCGGTGGTGTGGTCTGAGACAGCGTCCTGCGTGCCGCTGCGGCTCGCTGCAGTTGCCCGGGTGAAGCAGCAACGACCATCGCAGGGACAACGATCGCAAGAGAGCCGATGACGAGAGGTAAGAATCGTCGCATCCCAAACACCGTGCCATCTGACCATGAGTCGCGCAACGGTCTGCACCGTTATTCTTCGTTGCTATCAAGACCAACGAAAATTGAATATCCCTATGATCATCCGAAATGTATACTTTGATTGACCAGTTTGTTCGATAACGTATCGTTGCTGGTCAACTGATCTTTGTTTCTGGAGGTGTGAGATGAGTAAGTGGAAATGGTTTCTGGTCACCTCGTTCAGCCTTGCCATGGTCGAACTGTTCGGCTTTGTGGCTTGGCAGGAAGGACTCAGCTTGAAAGGAAGCTCTAGTCCAATCTTCGCCATCTTCCTGATGGCAACGTACGGAGTACTGGTTCCTCTCGCAGCGCTTGCAATGCTGTGGGGACTCAGTGGTAACACGATGGCATTCGCACTGCGCGCGTTCGCTGCTTCCATTGCAGCAATCTCGGCAGTCTGTGCCATCGGAGCTACGGTGTCGATTTCGCACGGCGACTATCTGACGATCGAGCAATTGCTCGTCGGATACAGCCCCATGTGTGTCGTCGGTACGCTGCTCTACCTCAGCAATCGAGCTGAACATCGTTCAAACGTGAGCTTGGCCTAATCTCAACACACACCACAACGAAAGGAGGTCTACCCCACCCTGTCACATGACAGGGTGGATTTTTTGATAACTAAAAAAACTGCAGTTGCAAAATGACGATGGAAACCTTTGTATAAAATATGGTGGGCCGGGAAGGATTCGAACCTTCGAAGGCATAAGCCGTCAGATTTACAGTCTGATGCGTTTGGCCACTTCGCTACCGACCCACGTATATATCGAAAGAGCCCGCAGATCATACGTGTCCGATGCAAACACGGCAACAACCAAGCGTAAACCCGATGTCACAGACCTCGATTTCTTGTCCAAAAGACCAATTTTCAATGTCTAGCAATTGGCTGGTTCCTGCTTCTTTGTCAATTCTACACGAAATACCGCCTTGTGCAGGCTCCTCTCACCACTCTAGAATCTCGTTCATCTACTACTTCTTCCCCTTTTTCCCATGATCGTTCAGTCCCACGTTAAGGAAGTTCTTTCCAAGATGGACCTCCGCTGCGGCGGCGACTTCTGCGATGCTCTCGCTAAGGCTTGCGAGGACCTCGTCAAGAAGGCTGCTTGGCGCTGCAAGGAGAACAAGCGCCAGACCGTCTACGGCTGCGACTGCTAATTTCCTTACGCTTATAAAGAAGGACGCCATCCCTCGGGATGGCGTTTTTCGTTATTCGTATCGGAGCGCCTCCATCGGACTCAAGCTCGCAGCTTTTTTGGCAGGAAAGATTCCGAATACAAGCCCCGTACCAATAGCCATGACAAGTGCTAAGCCAATCGAAGACACGGAAAGGATGAAATGAATATCGCCAAGAACCTTGGAAGCGAGCTGCGTCAAAAACCATCCAAAGAAAATACCGATACTGAGACCAATGATGCCCCCTGTCACGGTAAGGCTGACCGCCTCCAGAAGGAACTGAAGAAGAATATCGTTTTTGCGTGCACCGAGAGCCTTGCGTAATCCGATCTCGCGAGTTCGTTCAGTAACTGACACAAGCATGATGTTCATGATGCCGATGCCACCGACGAGAAGTGAGATAGCGGCGACAAGCGAGAGAAACACGGTAAGTCCCAGTGTCACTGCACCAATGGTCTCTGTCATCTGCTCTGCGGTGCGTGCGACGAAATCATCTTTGTCTGGATCATTCTCCGGATTCTTGATGTTGTGATGCTGACGGAGAAGCTCGGTGATGTCCTGCACCGCAAGATCAGGGTCACCAATGGCACTCATCACCATGTACGTCAGATGACGCTGTCCGGTTGTGGAGCGAGCGGTGCTGAAGGGAACGAGAACAATTTTGTCGAAATCTTGTAGCAGCGCCGAACCTTTTTTCTCCAAAACACCAATGACGGTGAATGTCGCCTCGTCGATGGCGATGCGTTTACCAAGCGGCTCCGCGTTACCGAAAAGGTCTTCCGCGGTCTGCGCCCCGATGACAGCAACCGCCGAGGCGCCCTGTTCATCATTCTCCATGAGTTCACGACCATGGTCCACCCTGAGGCCGTAGATGCCGGCAAACTCTTTGTACGCTCCCATGATCATCGGCGTGATTTCCTCTTTGCCATAGGTAATCGGCTTGCCGATAAGAATGACAGGCGAAACGTTTTCGACTGTCGAAAGTCCTTTTACGGCTGTGTAGTCATCAAATGAAAGCCCTGTAAGACTTCCGCCAAATTTGTCGAGACCACTCGGCGCGACTTCCACCATATTCGTACCGATGGATTCGATCTGCGTGAGAATGTACGTCTGAAACGTGCGACCGATACTGACCATGAGAACGACCGACGCAACACCGATGATGATGCCGAGCATGGTCAGAAGCGAGCGCTTCTTGTTCACAAAGATTGCCTTCACCGCTGCGCCGACAATGTCTTGTGTGCGCATGGGATTATTCGTAACGAAGAGCTTCGATGGGATGGAGCGATGCTGCTTTCTTGGCTGGAGAAATGCCGAATGCAATGCCCGTAGCAACTGCCATGAAGAACGAAGCGACAACGGCGTTCATCGACACCGCAAAAATATACTTCGCAAGAAAGCTCTTCACGATCATGGCTATGAAGAATGCGAGGCCAACACCGATGATCTGCCCAATGATGCCACCTATGATGGTGAGGAAGATCGCCTCCAGCAAAAACTGCATGAGGATGTCACGCCCCTTTGCGCCGATGGCTTTAC
The DNA here is from genome assembly GCA_043747095.1 of Candidatus Peribacterales bacterium. GTDB lineage: Bacteria > Patescibacteriota > Gracilibacteria > Peribacterales > Peribacteraceae > JAGORY01. Next base: position 6,146 of record JAYTPR010000098.1, on the reverse strand, counting down.
GTAGACCAATTTCACGCGTTCTCTCGGTGACGGATACCAACATAATATTCATGATGCCGATGCCACCGACGAGAAGTGATATTGCGGCGATGGTGGTGATGAACAGCGTGAGACCGAGCGACACTGATCCGAGAATATCGTTTGCTTCCTCCGACGAGTGCACCACAAAGTCATCCTTCTTCTCATCGTCCTTCGGATTGTCGATGCCGTGGCGGCGACGCAGCAGTGTTTTGACGTCGTCGAACGCACGGTCAAAACTGCCGGTGGCGAGCATGGTCATGTAGCTCAAATACTTTTGACCCGTGACATTTCTCGCAACAGTAAACGGCACGTACACACGCTCATCTGCACTCTGGAAAAACTGTGTTCCAAGCGCTCCAGCTACACCAACGACCGTAAAGTGGTTATTGCCGACTTTGATACGCTTTCCGAGAGGATCAATGGATCCGAAGAATTTTTCTGCGGTATCGCTTCCAAGCACGGCCACACCTTTTCCGCCGTCGATGTCCTCTTTGTTCAGAAGCCTACCGTCTTTGGCAGAGATATTTTGATTATTAAAAAAATTCTCAGTCACGCCGAAAATCTGTGGGCTTCCTTCTTGGGTTCCGTACACCGTGCGTCCGGGGATAAAGATAACGGGCGCCAAACTATCGATGCTATCAAGCTGCTCAAGCTCCCGAAGATCTTCAAATGTTAGACTATCAAAACCGGGCATAACACCGGGTGGACCTCCTTCTTTTCCTGGGAAGATCACCATGCTCCTCGGTCCAAGGCTCGAAATTTGACCGAGGATGACCCCCTGCATGCTCTGGCCAACGGAGCTCATGAGAACCACCGAACCGACACCAATGATGATGCCAAGCATCGTCAGAAGCGAACGCATTGCGTTCACGGTGACGCCCTTGAATGCCGCGCGCACGGTGTCGTGAATTCGCATGGGCTGGTAAGGGGTTACTTGAGATGATCTTTCTGTCCGGCGATGACGCGTTTGAAGTCCGAGGAATCGGTCACGATGCGTCCGTCGCGGATGTGGATGATGCGTCTGGCGTGCTCGGCGGTCGTTCGTTCGTGTGTGACGAGAATAATGGTATGACCGTCGTCGTTCAGTTTCTGAAGAGCCTGCATGACCGCAACACCCGAGGCCGAGTCCAAGTTACCGGTTGGCTCATCTGCGAAGATAACGTCCGGATTGGTGACGAGTGCACGTGCGATAGCAACTCTCTGCTTCTGTCCGCCGGAGAGCTGACTTGTGAGATACGACGAACGATCTTGCAGGCCAACCGTTGCCACTGCTTTTTCCGAGCGCGATACGCGTTCCGAGACCGGGATGGTGGGATGGTACAAAAGAGGAAGCATGACGTTCTCAAGGACCGTCGTACGAGCGAGAAGGTTAAATGCCTGAAACACGAAGCTCACGCGAGTGGCGCGAATGCGTGCAAGCTCATCATCATCAAATGTATTCGTGAGCTGCCCCTGAAACAAATACCTGCCCGTTGTGTAACCGTCCAGAAACCCAAGAATATGCATGAGCGTGGACTTACCGGAGCCAGATGGACCCATGATGGCCACGAACTCACCCTTGGCAATTTTGAGATTGATATCGAAGAGAACGGGTGTGACAACACCGTCGTTCTCATACGACTTACTCAGTTCCCTGAGCTCAATGAGGATAGGAGATTCTTTATTCATTATTGCTTGATGAGAACGATGACAGTTTCGCCTTCCGTAATACCACCAACCTCAATGTCTCCACCCAAGCCTTCCATGCCTGTGGTGACAGTGCGAAGGTCAAATGAGACGCCATCTTCTTTGAGTACACGAACAGCAGAGCTGCCGCTTGCGGACTCGATGACTGACCTAAGGGGAACGGTGACAACGTCTTTCCTTTCACCTGTCGTGACTTCGGCGTCACCAGTCATACCGACTTTCAGGCCTTCTGGAGGTGAGAGGAAATCCAACTTAATGCGATACTTCGGCACTCCGTCTTTATCAGTGGCTGCGGTATCAATGCTACCGACACGAAGTGTAATCGGCTGATTTCGGAATGCGTCGAGCGTGATAGAACCAGTTTGATTGAGTTTCACTTTCGGGATATCAACCTCAGACACGAACATTTCGATGCGGTACGGCGACGTGCCGAGCATCGTAATGGATGGTTCGGATGAAGGACGGATTTCACCTACTTTCACATTCACCTGTGTGATGATGCCTTCGACTGGAGCCGTAAGAACCGTATCGCCAAATTGTGCGGCGGCACGAGCGAGATCTGCCTGAGCCTGACGGACGCGTGCGCGTGCTGCGTCGATATCAGTCTGACGGGCTGGAGCTTTTTTGAGAGCAAGCTGTGCTTCGTCGATAGCGAGCGATGTCTGGTACGTAATGATGTCCGACTTCGCGCGGTCGCGAGTTCCCGTAAGGCTGACGATACTTGCTTGCTGCGAAGCGATGCGAGTGTCATAGGTTGCGGATGCATCCTGCAGTGACTTTGCCGATGCATCGATGGTCGCAAGTGCGGACTGCACGGCGGATTTCTGCGTTGCGATGGACGTCTTGTTCGTCTCGCGTGATGTGTTTGTGAAGTACGCAGTGAGTGCAAGGTTCGCGACAATATCGTAGGAACGGTTCGCGATATCCGTAGACTGAGAAACGAGAACGCGTGCGCGCTGAAGTCTCTGGAGTGCATCCTGATAATTGAGAGGTGTTCCAACGGAAGCCTGTGCAGCGCTGATCTCATTTTCGAGCATCTGCATGTTCATGACGAGCGTGTCATAGCCAGAAGGCTGAGACTTCACGACTGCATCACTGACATCGTTGGCGTTAAACACGCCGCGAATAGCGAGGACTGATGTCTTCGCCGTCGCAAGCTGCTGCGAGATGGTACTACCAACTGCAGATACCTGTCCTGCAAGACTAATGTCGGCTTCGTTCTTGAGCGTCGTCAGTTGAGACTCAGCAATCTTCAAGTTGGCATCGGCGCTGGCTGCGGTCTGCTGGGCTACTTCAAGCGACGCACGCTTATTGTTTACTCCAGCCTGCACAATAGCAATGTCCTCTGGGCGACTGCCTTGCTCGAGAGCGGTGAACGCTGCTTGAGCAGACTGCACGTTAGCGCTCGCACTCGCGATGCTTGCAGACAGAGTGCCCGAACGAAGTGATGCAAGTCTCTGACCGGCTTTCACCTTGTCGCCTTCTTTGACGAGAACCTTCGAGACAATGTCTATAGAAGAAAACTGCAAAGCCAAATCTTTTTCCGAGACAACTGTACCCACTGCTTCCACTGCCTGCTTCAGGTCACCACGCTTCGCGGTGTCTGTGACATACACCGGCTGAGCCGGACGCGTGACGGCGTACACAGCCCATGCGATGAAAAGAATGACAAGAACAGCAATCGTCGACTTCAGGTGACCCCGGAGAAACCGGTAGACACGCTTGATGTGAGCGAGGGCGGAGAGGAGGAAGGCTTTCATAAAAGGGGTGTACGATAAGGAAAAAGGTTAGCGTGAGCAATGAGTGATGAGCTTCTCCATGATGGACTTCAGAGATGCCTGATCCGCAGGAGAAAGGACGGAAAGAATGTGAAGGAGAATTTTGCGATGCTCTGCAATCGTTTTTTCGAGTGACTTTACACCTGCATTCGTAATGTGAAGACGTACGAGCCTCCTATTCGTGGCATCCGTCGCTCTGGTGATATGGCCGATCTTCACCAGCCTGTCCACGAACGATGTGGCAGAAGGAGATGTCACGCGAAGCATTTCAGCAAGTTCCTTCATCGTCATGCCTGGATGCGACTGTATATAAAGGAGGGCATGCATTTGCGGCATGTGCATGCACCCATCAGGGCTATGCATCGTCTTCTGTTTCAGGCAACGCCCCAGATCAAACATGAGCTTGGCAATGTCGTCGGTGGCAGGGTTTTGAGTCATAGTTCTAATAGTTAGACACTCTAAATTTTAGTGTACACTATTTAAAAAGTCAATACCCTGATATTTTATACTTTCATGTCTCTATTGTTGAATATTGACAAAAACTAGTATTGACAATGAATGAGTAAAAAGGTTCAATATCTCTACTTCGAATGCCCTCACTTTCCGTCGCCACCGCGCAGGACTTCGTCAGGGAGATCGCTGCTAAAACCAGTGACGGAAATGGCAGGCAGGCACACGCTTTTACGGAACGTGAAAACGTAGCGTTTCGTGCGGCCGAAACGAAGGCACGAGAATTTCTTGCGCGCTCAGGGCACATCGAGAATCGTGACTATAGAATTGATAAGGACGCGATCGGAAACTTGCTCGTCACTGTCTATGGTTCGGATACCTCCAAAACCGTGATGTCCGGTTCACACGTCGACTCGGTGCTGAATGGTGGAAAGCATGATGGTGTGGATGGCGTAGCATCCGCCCTGGCATACCTTGAACATTTTGCGCAAAGCGGTAAAAAAGGCACCAACTACACGTTTGTCGTCTTCCGCGCTGAGGAATCCAGTCCCATGACCGGAGAAGCCTGTCTTGGAAGTAAAGTCATGACGGGAATGATCCCTGAAACACGCTTACAATCTGTCACATACGGACCAGAGCGTGAGAATCGAAAACTCCTCGAAGATGTTTTTGGACCAAGGCAGTGGAATGAAATTTTGCAGGAACGAAATAATCCGTGGGTAAAAGATGGGACGCTGTATTTGCCAGGACGACCCGAACTCAATGGAAGCGGTGGATCACGAGATATGGAAATCGTGGCCTATGACGAGCTGCACATTGAACAAAGTGATGTCCTCTATAAAGGCGACTATCACGCAGGAATCGTCACACACATCGGAGGATCAACAAACCGCCGATTCACCTTGGACAGTTCGCATTTGCCCTCCACAAAAATAGAGACCTACAACAGTCCACGATCCGTGTGGAATATGAAATTTCTAGGTCAAGAAGCACACACCGGCGGTACACCTCACAATGGTGAAGCAAATAAGTATCAAGAAGGTACGCTCTGGCACAGACATGATGCCCTTATTGGAACATGTGCTTTTCTTCGTGAGCTCCTCTCGCACACAGACTGTGATATTTCCGTTGCATCAATCAGCATTCCGAAAGAAACAGGGTTCACGACAGTTCCGGCAATCCAACACCTGATGATTCATGCCAATAACGATGATTCTGAGCGAACAGAGGCCATTATTCAAAGAGTCGCTGAACGAATTTGTAGGGATAAGGAATTACAGTTCGATGTTGAGCACGGCGTTGAGTCATCTGCACCGATGACGTCGCTCGATCGAGGAAAGCTTCTCCAAATCATCGGAGTACCACTCATCGTCGAAGAAAAGGCACGACTTATTTCACGAAGAATCCATACTCTTTTTGGGGGAGATGTTCGCGCCACCGTCACCGATGCGACGTTTGATGACTTGGGAATTCGCATGAACCTCAACACGCGTGATATCAATCCGATAAAGCGTGATGAAATGCTTCGCGCTATTCAGGAAGAAATTGGTGCTCAAGGCATTGATGCCGAAACACTCTTCAGCGCAAAAACAGCCGTGACAGAACACATTCCTCTGAGCACACATGTCACCCGAGTTGCCGAAGAGGAAGCATGGTCACTCGGCCTTCATGCCCTCACCATGCCTTGCCAGCCAAGTCATGATGCTGCGTGTATGCAGAAAGCTGGCGCACCAACGGGAATGGTTCTTGAAAACCATCCTGGACCGAGCCACATTCCCACAGAAACAGTCGGTGATAGAGAGCAAGCAGATGCCATTTCTCTGCATCACGCTATTTTGGATCGGTACACGGACGGTAAGACTACGCCTTCGCGAAGGCTTCGAAGGCTTTCGTAATTGCCTCCGCTGATGGACGCATGATAATCCCCTCTTGTGCGAGCTTCGCACCGGAGAGTTCGCAGTTGCTGCGGCCGGCTTTCACAACGTCGGAAATGCTATCGAGCGGAAGGCGCTCAAACTCATGAGTCGGATCAACTTCTTTTTTGTATCGCACCATAATCTCGTACGGTGATACCGCACCTGGATTCACAACGTTATAAATTCCAGTAGCGCGTTTTGCGACGAGTTTTTCCAGAGCTTCAAAAAAATCTGGCATGTAGGTGATGGAATTTTTTGCATCGAGGACGCGCTTATAGCCCGTCAATTTTGTGAG
>JAYTPR010000097.1:0-7540 GCA_043747095.1 Candidatus Peribacterales bacterium | reverse complement strand
GGTATCGATGCAGGAGGCGGAAAAACGTTTGCGTATCTCTGGGGTTTTGAATTGGCAAAAGAAGAGCGTCGTCGGGAAAAACTTCCTGGCCGACCTCGTATGCTTATCTTCTCGACGAAAGCTATTATTAGTGAGATTCCAAATAGAGTACGTCAGGGTTCTGCACCAAAGGAAACAGATGCCCTTTACTACCCTGATCCTGAGCAGGCACCGACGGTTGGTGTGATCCGTGCAGGTATGACGCCTGAGCAAATCCACGAGGCTGCGTCACAAGATATTGTGTTCTGCGCGTACAGTATGTGGCATACATCTCGAAGCGAAGAAGTGGATGTTGAAGGAGAGGCAGTCCGAGAGCGCTTTTCTATCGAAGACCTTCTCATTGAGCAATCAGAGCCATTCACCAGCATCACATTCGATGAAGCTCATTTACTACAGGGTGATGGTAAGCGCACTCGCCTAGCTCGAGACACTATTCGTAGAATTCCCAATTTGTATACGCAGGGACATATTGTAGGAGGCTCAGGAACTCCAGCGCCTGGTCATCTCAATGGCCTACGTGTGGTGCTCGAACTTTTTGAGCCGCCGCGAGGCTCGACAGCGAGGAATGAGCGCAAAGATTCTCCGCCAAATCATTGGGCCGAACTACGTCGAATGCTTGGAAAGCTATGGAGAATGGATAAACCTGAAGAATGGATGGAGCACGTTGAAATACGGGGGTATCCATTATCAGCACGAGAAAACGATTTAGTTCAATTGATAGTGGAAGACAATACGATTGATGCGCAAAGCAAGTTGCAGATGCTACTTCTCATCGTTCGATGTCCGCGCCTCATGGGTTCGGATCCTCGTATGCCATGGACTGCATCAGAGCAGACCAAGTTGGCGCTGAGCGAATTATTGTTTGGAGAAAACAGATCTAGCATTCTTGTTGCGGAAAACATGCGTGCGGATGGTGTTTTGCGTCCTACAAAGGATGAAGATGTAAGAGAGGAGCAAAATCCGGATGACTTCTTCTTTCAGGATCTTCAGGCTTGGTGTGAGTTACAAGACATTGAGTTTCATGTCATTCATGGAGACGTGAAAGAAAATGAGCGCATTGTTATTTATGATCAAATGCGAGCTGCGAAGCAGGAGGGTAGAAAATGTGTTGTGTATGCGAATAGTGCTTGTTTGAACCTTGGTATTGACCTTACAGATTGCTGTGATGGGATTGTGTCTCAGCAGTGGCCCTACAACACACCGGACTTGTATCAGCTGCTGAAGCGTGTGTTACGTAAGGGAAATACGAATTGTCGCATGATCGTACTTGCGGCACAGGGGACGGTGGAGCAGGGAATTTTGACAAGTGCTCAGCATAAGTACGCCGATGTCACTCGTTGTTTGCATGGCATCACGCTCTCCGATGAGCGTATGGCTGAACTGTCTGAAACAGGATTGAATCCGGAGGATGAAGATATTATGCGGCGCATTGAATCCTCCGAGCAGCAGTGGGAGCGCTTCTCGCGGTCTCTTCAGGGGAAAGGAAGTGCTGAAATCAGGGAATTTTGGGAGGGGTATCTCGACGAATTCCTCGTGCTGCTCGAGAGGAAAGAAGGGTCATCAATTGGCGACGACGATAGAGCGATTGCTGGCATTGTCCGCTCACTTGAGGAATCCGGCCTCCTTGATGAAGGGGGGAGCTACCTACATACATGTTCATTCGGACAGCGCCTCAGAGATCATTTGCTGAGGGCATCTCCAGACTTCAGGCGTTCCGTACGCAGTATGGATGCAACGCAGGAAATGCTTGATTACGGCGGGATGGCTATTCCTGCTGTTTCTGGGAATATCGTAGCGACTCCTGCAGATTTATATAGAAAAGTATTAGACGCTGAGGTACTACAAGGATCGCAAGACTTAGTCGTTTTGCAGGGGTTTGAGCAGACCTCACACTCTCAGTCAGAATCACTGCAACTCACCGGTCGTCTTCGTGCACTCAGAGGCGCTGTTCTTTCTCTCAGGTCTCCCGATACCGTTGGTGAGAACGGCGGAATTCTTATGATCCCGCTACCTTTTGAGGCATGCACGAGAGAGCAAATGAATACACTGAAAGATCAACTTGTGGCTTTTGGTTTGGAGCTTCTTCCTGGTTATACCGGCAATGTGACATCACAAGATAATGAGGGTGAGCCCGGACATCGTATGTATGTCATGACTGCTAAAAAAGTATTGGAATTTGATCCATCACTTCTTTCATCGATCCAGTCTTCATCATTTGTACTGACAGCACTCACTCCAAAAAGCGCCCATATGAAGTATAGGAATAGAAAGCTTCCATTTTCTCTGCCGCACACTCATTTCAAGCTTGGTCGTAAAGATGTCTCATTACCAGTGAGTCTTCCTGAGCGTGAAAATAAGCTCCGTTATTTGGAGCGCCTTACAGATGCTGTTACAACAATTCGTTCTCTTGCTTCTTCTTCGACTGAGCTTATTGAAAAATTAGGAGATACGGATACACAGAATGTTTTTTCTGCTCTTGGTGTTACGTGCTTTCCTCATCTTCACACTCAAGGTAGGGGCGTAAGACGGCCAAATACCCAAGAATCTGCACCAAGGAGATTAGCTTTCCGTTTCGATAAATCGCCACTTTTTTATCCATTTGATAGGCAGTGGGCAGAGAGGCCGACTGAAGATTCAGAGTAAGTCGTTTGATGCTATTCTCTATGCCTCATGAGTTCCTACACCCTCATCACAGGCGCCAGCGCTGGCATCGGGGAGGCCTCTGCACGCCTTTTTGCGGCGCAGGGCAGAAACCTTATTCTCATCGCTCGGCGTGAAGAAAGGCTGCAAAAACTGAAGACAGAACTCTCGACAGTCGATGTGAAGATACTTGCCGCCGATGTGACGGATACGCCTACCATGGAAAAGTTTTTTACGAAGGATCTCGAAGGAGTATCCATTGATGTTGTCATCAATAATGCGGGCCTCGCCCTCGGACGTGATGCGTTCGATCAGTACGATTTTGCAGATATCGAAACCATGATCGGTGTAAACATCACAGCATTTCTCAAAATCGCGCACCTTGGTTTGCCGTTTCTCAAAAAAACGAAAGGACATCTCATCAATCTCGGAAGTATCGCAGGTATGAAATCCTACGGCGGCGGAGCGGTGTACTGCGGTACCAAATATTTCGTCCATGCCTTCACAGAAGCGCTTCGCCAAGACCTTCTTGGTTCCGGTGTACGCGTCACCACTATTGCACCAGGAAATGTGGAAACAGAATTCAGCGTCGTTCGTCATAAGGGCGATAAAGCCGCAGCAGATGCAGTGTACAAAGGATTTGACGCTCTTCAGCCTGAAGACATCGCGGATGCTATTTGGTACGCAGTCAGTCGGCCGGCACACGTGAATACCGAACTCATGCTTGTTATGCCCACTGATCAAGCTGGCATCACGGTATTCAGACGTTGAAGAAAATATATCGTGAGAAATTTCACAACAACCGCAGCCGGGACGCCGCCTCCCGGTCTACGGATGACATGTATGCGGCTTTTTATCGATGACTTGCAACATACTTGTATGCAGCGGAACCGATGATCGAAATGCCTGGTATATACAGAAGCGGAGCAACCAGCCAGAGAACTGGCAGATGCCATGTGAGCGCTCGGAATGCGAAGAAGCCTTTGTAATATGAATCGTCTCCAAGTCGCACATGCATCTCTTTGTTGAGCGCATCAAGACTGACGTTTGGTGCAAATCGCTTCCTGTTATCGGGGTCGTGATAACTTGCGAATTCTATTCTGTGCAGCCAATCGAGCATCGACAGTGTGAAAACACTTTTCTTGCAAAATCCACATCGACCATCAAACAGAACGATGATTGGCTCTGACGTGCGCCTATTCAGGCGTTCGCGAATTGCGTGGAAGTCGTCATCAAGTAAAAGCCCAAGATACGCAGCAAAGACAGTGAGTGAGAATGTACCGACATCCATGAGGATGAAAATTGCTCCATGCAGCACAATGCCACAGAGTAGGAGCGCTCGTTTAAATACGTTCGTCGCTTCAGTTGTCAGTACGCCGAAAAAAGATATCAGACCAAGTAGCAGAAGAATGACCCATGCCAGCTGAGAAAATACGGTGAAGTACCCCACGATCGGACTCATGAACGACAGTGCGTCAGCCATTTCTGGGGTCAGGCGCGTGAAGTCCGTGAGATGTAGAGTAGCTGCGACGGCTGAGCCTTCTCTCCACATGCTGCCACTCCATTTCTCTATGGATGATGCTGTGTAGATGAGGATCATCTGCCAAAGAAGCAGTCGGTACGGCCAAATCGGCATCGTACGTTCCGCTGTCGGCTGATCTTTCCCGGTACTCTGGATAAGCGTGAGCCTGCGGTGAAGATTTGCGACCGTGAATGTTCGGTAGCACGGAGACACCAGTAAAATAAAACCGATGAGTCGAAGTAGAGTGTCGCCACCGTCGAGGGTGATGGAGCCGTATTCATGGAACGAATACAGGATCACGATGCTGACTCCGAGCATACACTTTCGTCCGACTCCGATGGTGACGCAGAAAAGTGATGTTAAAAGAACGGCATACAGAAGCCATGTTCCGGTTACTCCGACATAATCGAGAAGCGAAAATCTCCAGAGTGACCTGAGAACGCTTCCTGTCATCTCACGCGTAAGGATGCCTTCTGGACCGTAGAATCGTTGCACGTTTTCTCTTTCAAGAAACATCGTCACGAATGCGATGAAACCAAACGCACAGCGCATCATTCCGAATCCAGCTGCTGAGATAGGTCTGAACCAGAATTCGTACATGCGGCCGGAAAGCGAGCGGTTAGTTGTCATTTAGAAGCGCGGACAGCGAACGGAAGCAAGCAACGTTTCTTGAGGGATGGCAGGGTTTTTTGCGGTGCTTTTCAGTGCTTCGAGATCACTCGGCAGCACAGTAGTAGCTACGAGCAGTCGCACATCGGTGCCGGGGCCGCCCGGTATCCGAGGACAGAAAGACATGAGATAGTCCGGCAGAAGCGCTTTCCATGAATCTTGGAGCCGTCCTAGTACTTTCAGTTCTTTCGCACGCTGATACCAAGGCAGATGGTGAAAGTCCATGATCATCGCGGTTTCCCATCTGTCACCGGCATTGCGCTCAATACGGTACACACTGTTTCTGCGCAGAGGGTTCGGAGAAAAAATATCCCACTTCTGCCATTGGCTGAGGCTTAGAACGTACGGTACGGAAAGCTGTCTCATGACACCAAGAGTTCCTTCACTATTTGCAGGCAAGAGATATGCGGCAATCGCAAACATATGCCATAGGCAGCCCCCAACAATAAGGATGGCGAGTGCCGATCCTGGGCGGTCCAATTTTTGCATCGGGCTATTTGGCCTTGGGCTTCAGAAGGATGATCTCACGACCGACGAATTGATCATTGCGGCGGTACATAATAGAGAAACGTCCGTCGATGGAAGGCATAGCGTGCGGTGGAAGCCACGGACGGAAGCCGGCGTCTTCAGCAACTTTCCAGACTTTCGTGAGGCGCACCATTTTTTTCTGTGCGTACCAGACAGGCAGTGTCATGACGACCGGCACTCCTGGCAGAGAAGCTGCGCAGTTTTTTAGGAACGCAGCCGTAATTTCCTCAGCCTGCTTGCAGTAACCTTCAGCATCTTTCACAGTCGGGCGACTCATAAGAGCAGGGCCCAGCGTTCCTTCGGTCACAATGACATCAGGCTTTTCTTTGAGAGGGAAGGGTTTCGTCGCATCTTGTTTCCACACGTCAGCGGATACATCTTTCTTTGCGACTTTGAAAATTTTGCGCAGCCACTCGATATTTTTCTCGCAACCGGTCACAGCTTTCTGTGCGTTATCGGAAGCGAGTACGTTCCAACCGATGATCATAGCTTCCATCGGGATGACACCCGTACCGCAGAATGGATCGAGCACGGTCATTTGTTTCTTCGGACCAACGAGTGACATACCGAAGTTCAAAAGAATTTGCGCGAGCTTCGGAGGAAGAAGGCCGACTTTTGTATCGCGTACAGGTTTCTCAATATCGCGAAGCGTGTACGTCTTGATGTTTTGCGCAGCAACCGTACGTCCGATCCACACACGTTCTTTGTCCTGCAAAATCATGAGCTCACAACCTTTCTTTGGATCAAGAGCGCCTTCATCATGCAGTTGAATAGGCTTCGCAGCTTCGCGCTCAGAGCCGATGTAGCGGCTTGAGACACCTTTCTGTTTTAGCCCCTGCTTGCAGCTTTTATAAAAATCACGAATACGATTTGGAGTGATGCCAAAACAACGGAGGCTGAATGTCGCTTTTCCTTTTACTGTTTTTAATTCTGATGCAAGTAGTGCGGGGAGGTCATCCAGTCCTACTGCGAAATCACCGATGATATTTTTTGCGATGACAATAGTTCCCCCGAGGCGATTTAAAAATGCCTGATCCAACTCAGTTGCAGTTTTGAACGTAATGATTTGTCCGGGGAACATGTGCTCCCTATCAAAGTCAGAAAGGACCGCGGCAAGTTCTGCAATGGAGAGTGAAGGGTTGTTTCCGAGTTGAGCGGCGTAGGAGTGCATGCGTCGAGCATAGCCATCCACGACGCACCGCGCGACTTTGCATTCCTTGCAAAATATGTCTCGATACCAATATTTATCGTGCAGCTATCTCGTCCTGCATGGTGTACGCAAGTTCGCGTTCGCGAATAGTGTCTTTATGAAAATTCGCCTTTGTGAGGCCATGACCAATATCTTCAGAGGCATCGATGAGAATCTTGCGGTTGCCTGGGTCTCCGTTGAGCGGCATGAATTGTTTGACGCGGCAGATGCCACCTTCCCCGGTGGGAATTGCCTGATTGTACGAATAGGTAGTGAAAAGACGGACATTCTCGCCAAAAACGTTTTCGATGATCGCTGCTTTTGTGTCCATGCGCGCTTCAACTTCGATGAGGTCTTCCCATGTATCGATGGGTTTCGTGAGCTCAATATTGATATGCACAACTGGCGGTAACTTTCCTTTCAGGCCTAGGCTTTCCAAATTCGAGAGCAAAACATCTCGTCCAACAGCAACTGTTTTTTCCTCATCTCCGGAGCCGGGTTTAATAAGCAGGAGTGAATTTGGTTCTTCCAAGTCGTGACCGGTGAGGCTGTACGCCATTTTTCGCTCACCGTGGTTGACTCGTGCCTTCAGGCCGTTTGGATCTTCCGCTGCAAGGCGGTTATTGAGGTTTCGAAAATGCGTCGCATACGCAAGGTTAGAGGTCATGGTGTAGGTCAGAAATGTTTTCACATCATCGTTGAATTCGCCAAGGTGCATCTGTAAGCGTTTCAGTATGTCATGGCGGATGACGCCGGTTCCGGCACCGCCTCCGTCATGCTCGGCAATACGGCGCATGAGATATGACTCTAGTGCGATCTTTACTTTCATGTCCTTGAAGTACGGCGCATGTTCTCCTTCCAAAAGAGCTTCCGGTGTCTTTCCTCGAATGCTCTCGTGCGCCCACTCTTCATCGATCACCTTAAAAAGAAATTTACCCTCAAAGACATCGCTG
>JAYTPR010000096.1:0-4853 GCA_043747095.1 Candidatus Peribacterales bacterium | reverse complement strand
GTGCAGGGCGGAAAACAGGTCGCCTTCCTCTCCCCCATCACGATTCTTACCGATCAGCACTACCGAAGCCTCATCAAGCGTATGGAGGGCTTCAATGTGCGTATCGATATGCTCTCGCGCTTCCGCACAACGCAGCAGCAAAATGAAACGCTCCAGAAATTGCGCGAGGGAAAGATCGACATCATCGTCGGTACACATCGCCTTCTTCAGGATGACATTCAGTTCAGTGACTTGGGCCTCGTCATCATCGACGAAGAACAGCGCTTTGGTGTGAAGCAAAAAGAAAAGCTCAAAGAACTCAGGTCGGCTGTCGACATTCTCACGATGACAGCCACGCCGATTCCACGCACGCTCAACCTTGGACTTCATAAGCTGCGCGACATCACAACGATCACAACGCCGCCTCCAGGACGCCTCCCGATTATTACGGAAGTCCGTAAATATTCTGACGCACTCGTACGTGAAGCGGTCATGAAAGAGATCGCCCGCGGTGGTCAGGTCTATATGCTTCACAATCGCGTTGAGACGATCGATGCATTTGCGATGAAGCTAAGGGCCTTGGTACCTCAAGCAACCTGCGTAGTGACGCACGGACAGCTAAAACCGGAGATCTTAGAAGAGCGCATCGTGGACTTCAAGAACGGTAAGTACTCGGTTCTCGTCAGCTCTACCATCATCGAAAACGGTATCGACTTGCCGCGCGCCAATACGCTCATCGTCAACGAAGCCGAGAAGTTTGGTCTCTCGCAGCTCTATCAGCTCCGTGGTCGTGTCGGACGCGGAACGGTGCAAGCGTATTCGTACTTCCTGTATCACTCGCAACGCCTGAAGGATGACGCGAAGAAGCGTCTTCGCGCCATTGTTGAGGCATCGGAACTTGGTTCTGGATTCCAGATCGCTATGCGCGACCTTGAGATTCGCGGAGCTGGTGAAATCCTCGGAGCATCGCAGTCTGGAAACATGCAGACCGTTGGCGTCAGCCATTACCTGCGCTTACTCAAGGCCGCAGTGGAAGAGATGAAAGCCGGCGGCAAGGGCGACGAAGATGATTTGCCGCAGACCATCGAAATTATTCTGCCGTTCGAGGCATTGCTTCCATCATTCTATATTCCTGACGAACAGGAGAAGATCGGTGCGTATCAGAAACTTGCTGGTTCAGAAGATGAAACAATTCTTGCCGAGTTCGAGGAAGACCTACGCGAAGAGTACGGACCACTGCCAAAACAGGCTGAAAACCTCCTGCAGGTCATCCGCCTCAAGATGGCATGCCGCAGAGCAGGAGTCGTTCGTGTGAAGATGGACAACGTTTCGGCTAATCGTCGGGATGTCGTCGTAAGTCTTGCGCCACGCGTTACTGCCGTCGAGATCATGCAGCTGCTGCAAGTCTGTGCGCAGTGGCGCATCGTCGGTACGACGCTTCGCATCTCCGAGGCCGACATCAAGAAAGTTGCGGGAACTGATGAGTGGTTACCAGAATTTACAAAGCAGATGACCGCGCTTATTCAAAAGAAGAAGCCGAAAGCTGCAAAGAAAAAAGAGGACGAAGAAGCCAGCGCCTAGTAACAAATACCCGCATTCAATATTTAGTTCTATCAAAAAGACCGATGTGCGGATGCACATCGGCCAGTTTGCTCATTGGAAACAGGTGTTGAAGTCGATCGTTACGGTGTGTAAACGATCTTCTTGAGAATGGAAATGTTTCGCCCGTTACCCACGGGCTCGCGGTTGTAGAAACCCCACTTCGTACCCTTGCGGGACTCTTTGGGGACGGACGTAGAAATGAAATAGCTACCGTCAATTGAGACGATAATCACTCCTTCTTTGTCCATAATCTTGACGTCGTGTGGCCCTTCGATGGGCCCTGTACCTTTCACGGCTTTCACCGTTTCAAAGGACACACCGTCCACAGCCGTCACGACACTCATGTCGCCAGTTGCGCTATCGAAGCGAACGGCGATCCCGGTTTTGACCTCATACGAACGCTCCTCGCGGAATGCGCCGTCAGAAGCCAGAAATACGACCAGGTGGTCGCCATACACTCTGCCGTCGTCAGCCTTCTCTGGAAGCTTTGAGGGCTCCCAATTGAAGGACAGCGTCCCGCCGGTCCACTCCGTCTTTGAGACAAGGTGGGGGCGAAACATGAGGGCAACGCCCTCACCGGTATGCTGGAATCCGCTACCAGGACCAGTGAGCCGAAGCTCCCAATCCTTCGAAACGAAATCCTGGGCAGTCGCTGGATTCACCAACGAAAACCCGCACAAAAACATAAACATGGCGGCAAAGCCGCGGAGAAATCGGACCATGATGGCCCCTTTCCGCCCTTTCGGGCAATTGAGAAACAGAAGTCGATCGCTTTCCAATGAGCATGCCGCAAACCCAACAAGGGCTTACAGCAAAGGTATTATACGCTAATACATAATATTATCAATATTATGTCAATATTTGAGTCATGCTTGCTTCAAGCCAAAAAGCAGTCGTGAAGTCCGGCTTTGCCGGACTGGAGCGACTCCGCTTAAGGGAAGGAGAGTCCGTGAGAGGAAACCGCAGGTTTCCTTTCACGAATCGTGGTGGTCCCAGCAGGAGTCGAACCTGCATCTACCCCTTAGGAGAGGGTCGTTCTATCCATTGAACTATGGGACCGCAAAGCGGCCCTACGATACAGCAAAGGCGTCCCGATTACTTCAGGACGACAACCTGCCTAGAGTCAGAAGGCAGCGTGCTCGGTTTTGCCTTGAATTCGGAGACGGCAGCGACGTTGCTTGCGCCACATGCTTTGGAAGCACCTGCGAGGTCGCCGTTTTTTACTTCAAAGAGAATGATGACACGAGGATCAACAGCTTCGATGAACGGTGTGATCTTCTTTGGGTTGTCCGCAGCGAGCACAAGCACATCGACGTCACCGAGTTTTTCAATTTCCGTATCCGTCCACTCCAACACCGGAGCATCAACAAAAGCGATGCGAATGTTTTCTGTGTGACATGCGTACGATACTTGCTTACCTGCTTCCTGTCCTACGGCGCGAACCGTCACACCACCGAAATCATACTCACCTGGCCAGCTCACTGCCTTTTTATTTTCCAGAGCCTCTTCCGGATGACTCAAAAGACACCATGTGTCTTTCGGTACTTTGATCGGAAAAACAACAAACTTTGCGGAGTCAGTCGCGACGGAACACGCGGAGCCTTCTGAAGAAGAGAATGTAATCATTGCGGGAGGATTATAGAGGACTTAGAACAAGGAAGAAACAGCCTGTTTTAGGCTTGTTCCCTGACGATATCGGCTCCGAGCGAACGCAATTTTTCCTCAAGACGGTCGTATCCACGTTCGATGTAGTGCACGTCTGTCACAACAGTTTCACCTTCGGCGCAGAGCCCAGCGATGACCATGCCCGCTCCGGCGCGAAGGTCGTTACTCGCTACCTGTCTACCACGCAGCTGAGATGGGCCGATGACGATAGCTTGGTGCGAGTTGAGAATTTCAAATTTGGCGCCCATCTTTTCAAGCTCGTACAAATACGACATGCGTCCCTCGAACAGCACTTCGAAAATTCTACTGACTCCTTCGGCCTGTGTGAGGAGCACGCCGAATGGAGATTGTAAGTCTGTCGGAAAGCCCGGGAAGATATTCGTCTGGATGCGCGTCGCTTTCAATGTCGATGCAGCACCATCGACGGTGATTTCGCCATTTTTAGCGACCGTAAAGGATGCGCCTGCACGACGAAGTGCGCCAAGAAACGACGTAAGGTGCGTCGGATCAGCGCCGCGGACTGTCACTTTTCCTTTTGTCACAATACCGGCGATGAGGAAGCAACCAGCTTCGAGATAATCAGGTGTGACGGAGTGCGCTGCGCCTTTCAGGAGTCCTTTCTTGCCGTGAATCGTGAGCGTGTGCGATCCGATGCCATCAACAGCGATCCCTCGTTCGACCAAGAATTTGCACACGTCCTGCACGTGCGGTTCTGCTGCTGCAAGTTCGACAGTCGTCGTGCCTTCTGTGATGCCGGCAGCAAGAAGAACGTTCTCTGTAGCGGTAACGGAAAATTCGGGGAGCACAACGTGTCCGGATTTGGGGAATCCTTTGAGATGCAATTTTTCATCCGTGCTCACATCTTCGACGCCCATCTGCTGGAACGCTTCGACGTGTGCGTTCACTGGGCGCTTTCCAATGAGACAACCTCCCGGATAGGCCATCTCCACTTCGCCAAAGCGCGCAAGCAGAGGACCAAAAAGCACCATCGCGCCGCGGAGCTTACTCACAAGATCATGTGGGATCGGCTTACTCGTGACGTTATCCGTGCAGATCGTCACCGTCGTACCATCCACCGTCACATCAGCTCCGAGAAATCGAAGGATCGTGAACATCGTTTCGGTGTCGCGCAGCCTCGGGACATTGGTGAAGACCGATGTGCCGGTACACGCAACCGAGCCCGCGATGAGCGGGAGTGCGGCATTTTTAGAGCCGCTGATATCCACCGTGCCGGCGAGCGGACGTCCGCCATGGATGCGATACTGAATATTCATAGCGTCGGAAGTCGCGCGCATATCCATCACTTCACTCGCAAAGTGCGCGGGAGCCTTGGAGGAGAGAGTCTGCTCCTTCGTTGGAGTAGTCGTGGTTTGGTTCATCCTCATGCTCGGGAAAGTGTAGCGGAAAAGCAGTTTTGCAGGAAATAAGCCTTTTTAAGCCTTCTGCGGCCTTTTTAGCCATACTTCCACAAGCAGTAAAACAGCACCAATCGTGATGCATGAATCCGCTGCATTGAAGACCGGGAATGTTCCGACTGCGACGTAGTCCGTCACAAATCCATCCGGAAGCCTGTCGATAATATTCGCTATCGCTCCGCCGATGATGAG
>JAYTPR010000095.1:0-5492 GCA_043747095.1 Candidatus Peribacterales bacterium | reverse complement strand
TGGCGTTAGCGGAACACCTGGAAACATCATTCTTGATATGAAAACTGGTAAGGGCATCGTCATTTCAGGCGCTCAGCCTCTTGCAAACTTCAAGAAGACCATCGATGCAATGCTGAAGGATCCAGCAGCTGCAATGAAGGAGCCAGGCGTGACTCTTGCTGGTCCTGTCGTTGCAATCAGTGACGAAGACAATATTCGCGGATCTGATAACGCAAAAATTGCACTTATCGAGTACTCGGACTACGAGTGTCCGTTCTGTCACGCAGTTCACCCGACGTACCAGCAGCTCATGAAGGATTATGATGGAAAGATCATGTGGGTCTACCGTCATTTCCCTCTCTCGTTCCACCAGGAAGCTATGCCTCTTGCTGTTGGCGCTGAGTGCGCTGGCGAGCTCGGCGGTTCGGATGCCTACTGGGCATTCTCGGACAAAGTCATGGCTGAGTAATAGTCGAAAACAACAAAGAGAGCGGCAGCAACCCTGCCGCTTTTTTTGTACTACAACGTGAACTGACCGTCTTTAAAGATAACTTTCTTGGCTCCGCTCGGAAGTGTCGCAGTGACGACGCGATCTTCGGTGGAAATAATATCCGTATGCTCAGGAGAGTCATTAAATCCCCATTCTTCCCACTCTTGGTTTGTAGGCTTGCTCATGTCACCGGGGTAACTGTCTTTGTAGGCGCGGCCGAGCGCTAGATGCGTGTTACCGAATTCACCTCCGATATTTTCATCAAAGAGTGTATTGGCCATGAACTTGGTAATACGTGAAAAACGCCTATCAGTCAGCGAATATTCACCGATCTTGTCCGCATTTTTGCGGCTGATCATGCTATCAAGGACATTCTGACCTTCCTTCGCTTCAGCGCGCACGACAATTCCTTTTTTAAACTCCAGGGTAATGTCACGCAGAATGTTGCCATATCGATAAAGGGGCTGATTGAAGTAAATCGTGCCCTCGGTACCGTGCCAATCTGGAGACACAAATAGTTCAAAACTTGGAATATTACGACAACTTCCTCCAAGCCAACGACGGTTTTTCCCTAGTTGCACATGCAGGTCGATTCGTTTGCCCTCTACATGCAACCACTCGATCTCTAGAGAATCCAGAGCTTTTTTGACGCGTTCCTGCTCTGACTGAATTTTTTTCCATTCAGCGATGGGATCCTCACAGTCTAAGTAACAAGCCTGGATAATCTGATCCCAGTATTCCTTGATCGACATACCTGCTTCCTTGGCCATGGCCTCGGTTCCGTAGAGGGCAAGTGTCCATGAAAATCTATTTCCCTGCTCTTTAGCAAACAACCAGTCACGAAATTTGCGCCGTGCATCCATCGTTCGAAAAAGACGCTGAGGATCGACACTCTTCAGTTCCGTAGGGTCAGCTTCGGCAATGATAGAGACCTGATGATCGATGAGTTCCGCCTCAGCTCGTTTGTACGCTTCTGGGAAAAAAACGAGTTGGTCTTCAGAAGCGTACTCAAAAAATATTTTGTCCGTTTCCGTCGCTAGTAGCGTCGTTTTTGGGTATGCACCGCACTGCAATACTGCTCGAAGAATCTCTTTATAGAGAGGTTTTGCAATGTCTGGAACGTTGATCTGCACTACTTCTCCCTTTTTTGCACCTTCACCTCCATTTAATGCAAACTTGATGAGAAGGTCAGCGTACTTGCCGAGAACTGATGCATCCGGTTGAAACATCGCGTGCAGTGTACATAATTTTTACTATGGATGCATGAGTCTCTTTGTACCTTCGGGGCGAACACGGTTATAATCATTGCCTCATCCCCCGAACCCAATGCGAAGACTTCTTCTTCCAGCCGTTTTCAGCCTCTCGCTCCTTACAGCATGCAACTTTGGCGCAACACCTACTCCGAATGACATTGATAGCTCATCCAGCTCATCTGAGAGTAGTGATGACCTGATCACACATAATGTCAGCTACGTCGGCACGATTGATGAGCTTGGCATGACAACGTACATGCAGGGCACACACAAACTTTCACTTGATGGCGGTCAATTTCTTGTCTTGGAGTCCACAGATGCAAATCTGAACTTGAACACCTATCTCGGCAAACGTGTTGAGGTTCATGGCTCACTACAGCCAACCGTAGAGGTTGGCGGTATGCTTCTGAGGGCTGAAGAAGTTATCGTTCTTGATGTTCTCGAAGAATCATCGTCGTCATCAGAAACTTCGGAAGGTACGAAGAAAATGTGTGGAGGTATTGCAGGTATTCAGTGTGAGGAAGGTCAAGATTGCGTTGATGATCCAAGTGACAGTTGCGACCCAATGAATGGTGGAGCCGATTGCTCCGGTATGTGTATCACAAACGAAAGTTCCTCTTCGTCTGAAATGTCGAGCAGCGAGACATCATCGTCTGTCTCCTCGTCAAAGACGTCATCGTCAGTCGCAACGTCATCTGCAAAAAGCAGTAGCAAATCGTCATCGGCAGCTTCTGTAACCTCTTCTTCAAGTTCCAGTATTTCGGTTCCCGCAGATTCTGCAGCCATGGAACAGCAGAATGCCACTCTCGCAAAGCAGACCTACGACCAAGACAGCCTTTGGACGCAGAAATACTGCACGAGCCACATCGCTTTCTGTATTCCAGTTCACAAAAACTGGTACTTTAAGTCTTTCGGAGCCACGACCAGCAACCTGTGGCATGTGGAGCTTGGCATGGTTGATATCGCAGAACTCGGTGATGGTGCCATTATTATGAATCTGGTCTCCGGCTCATCTGCTTCTATGCAGGCACAAGACGGCCAGATCAAGACTCAGGGTTCTGACATCATTGGTTTTAGGGATTGGGACGACGGTACGCATTTTGAGATCATTGCCGATGCAAGACTAAAGGCAGCGGTTAGCTATATGCTTTCACACATCACGCCGTACGCCGGCGCTCAGTAAGCCTGTTCCCGCCTCCGTATGACACTCTTCACGTACAGAGCGACGAATGACGACAATAAAGAAGTCCGAGGGTCTATCGACTCTCCGGATGAACTGAATGCTCGTAAGGCACTTGAAGACCTCAATCTCGAGGTTATTGAAATCTCTGAGGCGTCACGCGCAAAACCTTTAAGTACTGCTGAAGCATCGCCCGAAGTGCAGATGCCTGTCTTTGCTTTTGAGGGCAAGGATACCGCTGGCACAGTTCGACGCGGCACTATGCAAGCTCAAAGCAAATATGATGCGTTCAAGAAGCTTCGTGATGATCAAAAGCTATTTCTGACGATGCTTTCCCCAATTGGGATACTTCCTCAATACAAAGATGCTGAGCTTGATCAGTGGCAGCGTGGCGCTAAAGAAGCTCCTGCAGCTGTTCAGCAAGCTCCTCAGCCTGTGCAGAAAACTTCAACTCCTAGGCCGACAATCGGCTTTACGAACATTGTTGAGACTACGTCAAAGAAAGAGACTTCTGTGATGTCGCCCAAGCCTCAAGGCGGTGCATACCATCCGCTCACTGCAACCCTTCGTTTGTACGCAGGCTGGCTACTGGCATGGTACGGACTTTTCGTTGCTGTTGGTTACTACTCAGTGTATCGAGCACTTCCTTGGGATATTCCGTTTGTGCAGGCATTTTATATGTCTCCGTTGATCTTCAGTTTCATCGCAGCCATTTTTATCTTCCTCATGATGTCCGCTATTCACAAAGTTGTGAAAGGAGGACTTATTGCAGGCATCTCATTTTCGATGCTTGGCATTGCGCTTTTCGTCGGTGTGAAGCTTCTTGCCTAATTACAGTCCAAGCTGCTTCCTGATGTCATCAGCCTGCGCCTGCTCTTTCTGCTTGGCAGACTGCTGAACATACAAACCCTGAAGATCAACCCAGTCCTGAGAATGCTTCTTCTCAAGCTGCATGAGGTGTTTCAGATGTTTGGGTGAAAGCTGGCTGAACTTAAACTTTTCCTCGTCGAGGATTTTCTGAAGTTCATCGATTTGGAACTGACTAAGCTTTGGAATTGCCTGAATGATGCGCCACTTTTCATCACGTGTCAGAGAAATCGAGCCGCGCAAAAGTCCAAGGAAAACCTGCTCATCAAACTGTGTTTCAGGATGAGCTGGAATTGCGACATTGTCATTATTGAGTCCAAGCGAAAGCGTGCCGAAACGGTAGTTACCGACTTCCGCAAGAATCCTGATGTCCTCATCATCGTATCCTGCTTCTTTCGTTGCCGTTACTCCGACAGGTGGAGGAGGAGGGCTGGTGTCCTGAACCGGAGGATTCGCACCATCTTGCTGCGTTCCTGCTTGCTGTCCTGGAGGGGGTGGAGGTGAACCAAATACCTGTGTCGGATCAAGTCCGCCATTTGGTACAGGATCTCCTGGACGTGGAGGGTTTGCCCCTTGTGTTTGATCAGCCATAAGGACGTGAGGAAAGACGTCACCATCGTAGCATAAATATGCGTTTTTTCAACTGCAACACCGAATAGCGTACATAGCAATTCCTGCTGCAACAGACACATTGAGGGAGTTTTTAGAACCAAGCATCGGGATATGAACAGTGGCGTCAGAAAGCGCCATAAGCTCTTCAGGAACACCGAGGATTTCATGCCCAAGAATGATGCAGACGGGCTTCTCAGTCTTAAAATCCATGAGCGGCGTACTAGCTTTCCCTAGCTCCAAAGAAATCACTGTGTATCCCTCTTTCTTTCGCTGCTGAATAATTGTAACCGGGTCTTTTTCCTCTGACCATGGAATCGTCTTTTCTGCTCCGAGTGCAGTCTTACCAATTTCTTTACGCGGAGGAGTAGCCGTATAACCGGTCAAATGAATGTGTGACACAGAAAAAGCGTCAGCACTGCGAAAGATAGCACCTATGTTCCAGAGTGACCGAATATTATGCGCAATGATGACGATATCTTTCTTCACACCCTGAGACGTTCAAGAGTTGATGAGTGCGGGTTGCAAAAAACTTCACATACATCTGTTTTGAGCAGCGACGACTCAGATACTTCCCTGCAGTCGTAACACACACCCGTTTGGCTATCGCCGCCGAGAGACTCGCCACCGGTATCTGGCTCATCTCTGCGGAGAAGTGATACCCCTTTCAAAACCGAATGAGCTACTTTTTCCAACTTTTTAGCATCAGGATTCCACATATGAAAAGTTCCACGCGTCCTGACGTAAGCGATTTCTTTATTTGGATTAAAGAAAGACAGCGACGAAAGTAATTCAGCCGTTCGATCATCTTTCAATCCGACAAAACGATACTGTTTCAGCTTCAGGCCAGACTCAATTCTACGGGCAGCTTGCTCAACTGTGCGCTCTTCATTATTTGTGATGAGCGTATCAATGTAAATTTCGACTGGCATCGGAGGACGATCGGACACCTTCAGAGTTGCGGCAGGTGCACGGATAGCAGACGATGTTTTTTTCTTATTCTTTTCTAGCCACGTGAGAATAGATATGAAATACCTATCACCGAGCTCCGTTCGCTCAGGATGCGGCATCATACCGACGACATTTCCTTCTTTGTTGCAGATACCTGCAATAC
>JAYTPR010000094.1:0-3162 GCA_043747095.1 Candidatus Peribacterales bacterium | reverse complement strand
TGAGACGGAGTTTCTTTGCCGTTACCACCAACTTGCTTCGTGTATCTTCCTTTTCCTTGGCAGTCACGGCGAGCTGTTTGGCTTTGAGACGGAGTTTTTCTGCAGTCACCTCGAGCTTGCGCCTGAAGCTCTCCTTTTCTTTAGCGGTCACGGCGAGCTGTCTGGCCTTCAGACGAAGTTGCTCTGCAGTCACCACAAGTTTGCGCCTGATGCTTTCCTTTTCTTTGGCCGTTACGGCGAGCTGCCTTGCTTTCAGGCGGCGTTTCTCTGCAGTCACGACGAGCTTGCGCCTGGTGCTTTCCTTTTCCTTAGCCGTCACGGCAAGCTTTTTGGCCTTGAGACGGAGTTTCTCTGCCTTCACCACCAGCTTGCGCTTAGGGGCTACATAATGAGAAAGAGACCTCGTCGTTTTTGTACTCATAGGCAAGCGTGGGCAAAGAGAAAGTAAGCTCTCGCGGAAACTACGATTTCTTGGCGTCAATGATCACAGACGGTGACGGATGTATGGGCAACCGAAGGGTGAGATGACGAATGGTATCCTCAGCGGTTTCATGATCAATACTGCCGCCAATTGCCTGAGAGAACGAAGAGGCAATCGCGAGTAGAAATCCCGACATTCCTCCAGCAATACGACGGTTCGGTTTGCCGGCTTGCTCTTCCTCCATAAGGGTTAGGCTGAGTGTTGCGTCAAACGTAATCATGCAGGAGTCTGGTGAGGAAGCCGACTCTACGGTTATGGGCAGCGTCTTGACGTCACTGGAAACCGAGACTGCAAAAAGAAGTGCATGAACGGTTGCCTCAAGTAATGTCCTGTCTGCCTGAATCGTAAGATTCTTAGGACAGGTGACCTCTAGTGTCAGTGGACGTGGCAATTTTTCCTCCATGCATGCAGTCAAGAAGTCGTGAACAAATATTTTCTGTACATCAGCTGTGTGCGCTCCATCATCAGTTTTTGCGAGTAGAAGCAACCAATTGAGCATCCGAGAGAGCAAACGCCCCTCGGCTTGGATAGAGTCGAGTAGTTCCTTTTGGTCAGGCGATAGCGTCCCCGTACGCTGAAGACGGCCGCAACCCCAGCGAATTGCCGAGAGAGGGCTCTGTAGTCCATGACTGACCAAGAAAAGCATTTTGGTTGTATGGACTGGCAACGATGATGAAGGTGGAATAGTGGACATGTTTAGAGGAATTTTTTGATACGAGGCCAAAGTTCATCCTCATCCATATCGCTTTTGACGAGATAATCCTTGGCTCCAATGAGAAAACATTTTTGAGGCGTAAGATCGCCGCTCAGATTGGAGATGATGACTACCGGAAATGTGTAACTTTTTTCTTTAATGTGGTTCAGCACAAAGAATCCATCTTTCCGTGGCATCAGCAAATCAAGGAGCAGTAAATCAGGCTGCTTCTTATCAATTTCTTCCACGGCTTCCACACCATCGGCAGCCAAGCGAACATCGACACCATGCTCTTTTAGGGCAGCTGCCATCATATCCCTGAGGAACATGTCGTCTTCGGCGATAAGAATCTGTTTCGTCATCGGATGAAAGGGGGGGGAACATTTTTTACGACTCACATGTCACAAACTTACACAATAAAAGGCCTAAGATGACCGAATAAATTTGATCCGACCCACAGCGATAGAGGAGCCCTGACTTCGGGCTTGAGAAGTTCTCGCGGACGAAGTGAGGAAATATGCTCCAAGCCTGCTCGCAAAGAATGTTTTTCTTCTGGTCGAAGAATGGCAGACGGACTAGTCCCATTCACACAGTGAAGAACAATGTTGCTGAGCAAATCCTTGCGCTCAGAAGGCATGAGTTTGATTGATTGTGCCGCAGTCAGGAAAAGAGTGGAGGCGGGAGTTTTACGCATGAGCAAGGGTTGGAACGAGAGATGAAAGCTCACTGTTCGTCAAAGAATTCTCACGAACCGATCCGCCGAGAATCATGGAAATTTGCTTCGCCGAAAATCCATCAACATACTGAAGAATATAGAGAGTGCGTCGTTCCGGTAGCCATTCTTGTAGTGTAATCGGCAATTCTACTGGTAGCGATGCAGGCTCCGACATCCTTTCGATGAGCGCATTAATCTCGCGATACAGAAAAAGCTGCATCGAATCCACATAATTACCTTGGACAATGAACGCCCACAGACGCTGATAGGCCTCGCTCGTCAGTTGCTTGCTGGATGTCCGTTCACCGACACGCAAATAGCAATGTCGAAACACCTCATCTGCATGAGTGTCGAATGCCTGAAGAAAATCCTCTTCCGAGAGAATTTTGGCGTGTGACATTGACCTTGAAGGGGAATAGCCCACCCTACCAAGATGCGCATCTTTTAGCAAGTATATGCCAAAACTCTGCTCTCTGTTTTGGATTTTCTTACATGCCAAAAATGGGCTCGTCAGACCGCTATCGGAGCTTTTATCGCCGGCTCGGGCTCATATCCTTCGATGACAATGTCGTCATATATGTAGTCAAAGATCGACGTTCTTGGATTCAGCTTCAGCGTCGGCAATTTCTTTGGCGTTCTGGAAAGTTGAAGCTTGGCCTGCTCTAGGTGATTCAGATACAAATGCGCATCACCAAGCGTATGAACGAAATCCCCTACTCCAAGCCCCGTGACCTGCGCGATCATGTGCGTCATGAGAGCATACGAAGCGATGTTAAAGGGCACGCCAAGGAAAATATCCGCACTGCGCTGATAGAGCTGACAGCTGAGTTTGCCGTTTGCGACGTAGAACTGGAAAAGGCAGTGACACGGCGGCAGCGCCATCGACTCAATGAACGGCACGTTCCATGCCGAGACAATAAGGCGGCGTGAGTTCGGATTTTTCTTGATCATCTCAATGAGATTCGTGATCTGATCGTACGTTTTCCCATCAGGGCCAGGCCAAGACCTCCACTGAGAGCCATACACAGGACCCAAGTTACCGTCCTTGTCTGCCCACTCGTCCCAAATCGTCACGCCATTGTCCTTCAAATACTTGATGTTCGTCTCACCTTTCAGAAACCACAGAAGCTCATGAAAAATAGAGCGAGTATGGAGTTTCTTGGTCGTGAGCAAAGGAAAACCGGCATTCAAATCAAAGCGCATCTGATAGCCAAAAACAGACAATGTTCCGGTACCGGTACGATCATCTTTTTTGACACCGTGATCCTGCAC
>JAYTPR010000093.1:0-2281 GCA_043747095.1 Candidatus Peribacterales bacterium | reverse complement strand
ACGAGTACGACGGCGCCATGTTTGTGCGCCATATCGATGATCTCTTGTAAGGGTTGCAGCGTGCCAAGCACGTTACTGAGCCCGCTCACAGCGACGAGTTTTGTTTGTCCTTTTTTCAGGATGAGTTCTGTTGCCGTAGTGTCGATGTAGCCATCATCCGTCATCGGTAACCAGTCGAGTCCGATACCTTCACTATCCGAGAGTTGCATCCATGGGACGATGTTGCTGTGGTGCTCCAGGATGGAGAGCGCGATCCGGTCACCGGATTTCAGGGTGGCGCCGAAACTGCGCGCGACAAGGTTGATGGCTTCGGTCGCATTCTTCGTGAAGATGATTTCATGCGCATGCTTGGCCCCGAGAAATGTTCGTACTGTTTCACGCGCGGCGTCATGGGCGACGGTTGCCTCCTCTGACAGTGCGTGTACGCCACGATTTACGTTGGCGTTTTTCGTCGCATAAAAATCCATCACTGCGTCGATGACGCACTGCGGTTTCTGGCTCGTTGCTGCGCTGTCTAAGTAGCACAGGATGTTCTTTCCTACCTTTTTTCCGAGGATGGGGAACTGCCGGCGAATGGACGATATGTCGTATGCCATGGAGCAAAGAGTATACAGCAGGCGCTAAGAGCCTGTTCCCATCATTTTGCATCGTTTCTGAGGCTGTTTTCCTGTACTCTTTCGACCATGACTCAACGCACCATCGTGATTCTCAGCTTTGCTCTCTTCGTCTGTGCCCTTCTGTGGGGTGGATTCAGCTTGATCGTGTATCTCGGGATACCGATCCATCAGCTCGTATATTCCACGCCTCAAGATATTCAAATGTGGGACCTTGCATGCGGCACGGGTCAGACCAATGGCGTGTATTTGTGTCGCGGTGCGGCGGTCATCTTCCCGTTCCTTGGAGCGGTGTTCAACATGGCCAGTCCGTTTTTCTTCTACATCATTCTTTCTTTCCTCGCATTTGCCGGCGTCATTATCTATGCAGGATTTCAGACGGGTCGCTTCATGAAGACATACAAGACGAATGCTCTCGTCGTTGGACTTTTTAGCATTGCAGCGGTGTGGCTCCTTGGAACGACGTTCTCTCTCGGTACGACGTATAACTTAAATACGCCGAATGAGGCGATGATCACGGATATCAACGGCCAGAGAGTGCTCCCATCCTTTCGACGTTTCTTTGAGCCGACGGAGCAAGTATACGGCGGAGCTGGTTCACAGGCGCTTGCAGAACTTAGGGCTAACTACGAGTTACTCCTCTCTCGTGGATGTCTGAAAGATACGGGTGTGCAAACTCAAAATGGCGCCAAGCTCTACGATCTGCGCTTCTGGTGTATGCAGCTGAGCTTCTTTGATCGTGCGGGAACGCAGGTCGTCATGGTGCTCTTGCTCCTCTTTAACCTACTTATCCTCGGACGTCTCCTCATTACGAAAGTCATTGGATACAAGACCGAAAACACGCTGCTTCTTGCCTGTTTCAGCATCGGCGTTGGCGCACTCGCGTGGGTCGCCATCCTATGGAGCATTGGCGTTCTTGCACTTTTGAATACCACATTCATTCGGCTCCTATTCTTTGGCATGCCGATCCTGCTCTTCCCGCAAAGCAGGTGGTGGGCGTTCAAAATGTTAGAGAAAAAAATCGATGTGACATTCTCCTTCAAGAGCTGGCACTTATTCTTGGCGTGGCTCGTCATTTCGTACGTCGCGCTGAACTTCTTCAACGTTGTTCGTCCTTTCCCTATCGGTTGGGATGATCTTGGTAGCTACTTGAACCGTCCGAGACTCCTTGCGAGCTACGGATACTTCATTCCGTCGATGTCGCAGTTCCAGTGGGAATATCTGACATCTCTCGGCTTCCTCCTCTTTGGATACGACAGCTGGATCGGCTCAACCTTCGCTATGGAAGTGAACTGGGCGGCGGGCATGATCTCCGTTCTCGTGGTGTATGCATTTGGACGTCGTATGTTCGGTCGTGGACGCGGACTGATTGCTGCAATCATGTACTACTTCTTGCCGATGACAGGACACTTCTCGTTTGCGGACATGAAGATCGACAACGCGTCATTCTTCACGACTGCTCTCGGCGTCATGGCTGTCTTCGCATTCCTGTTTCCTGCGAAGGATATGGATGAGTCTGCAGAACCTCGTGATCCGAGACTCCTCATCATCGCAGGACTCATGCTCGGCTTCAGCTTTGCTATCAAGCCTACTGCCATCCTTGGCGTTGTTATGGCTCTGAGCGTTCTGATCGGTGGTATCGCAGGACCGCTCGGATTGTTTGGAGC
>JAYTPR010000092.1:0-5972 GCA_043747095.1 Candidatus Peribacterales bacterium | reverse complement strand
GAATAACAAGCGAGCCAGAGACTGATGCATTTCCCGAAATGATGAGGCGTGCACCGGACATTGTGCCGGCTACTTCAAGTTTCGTTGTCGGTTGAGCTTTACCTATACCAATGTTGCCGTTTGCAAGAATGGTGAACTCATCAGAGTCATTATTGCCAACATCAATACCAAAGCGTGACGCAGACGTATTGTAATGAATTGCACTGTCGTTACCTGCATTACCCAAATACATCGTGCCGCCCGAAAGATACAAAGACCTCCAGCGCATAGAGCTGGAACCAAGATCAAACTTGTTCGTAAATGCTGGGAGCAAGTGACCAGAGAGGGTCAATGTACCGGTTCCAGAGCGATTCAATGACACATCGAAGCGTCCACGGTAACCAAAGATGATGGAAGCTGTACGAGTAGCGCCCGTGCTGTTACTCATACCGTCGAGTGCAAGCAGAGGGGCGCCAGTTGCCGTCGTCAGAAGGTATGCGCCGGTTGAGTTTGCGCGCTGGTACACAACGAGTGCACCAGATCCGCGCTTCGTGGCCTGCGTTACCATAAGGACACCAGACGATGTGAGACCGCTCTCAGCGTGCAGAATGGCGCCGGAGATCGTGTTGATCACGCGCAAACCTAACGTATTGATATTGCCGTTCGTGATATTGATGATGAGTGCGCCCGTCATCATGTCACCGGACTTCCTGACGTAACGCGCATCAGTGACTCCAAGGACGGAACCCGTGATGGCAAATGCTCCTCCACATTCAAATTTCTGCGTCGTATAGTTATAGAGAAGACGCTGGTTATTGTTGTTACAGGAACCGAGGTTAAATCCTGAAATTGTGGAACCCGAGATGGAGCCCTTCGAGGTAATGCTGGACTTCACAAGAAGTGCACCCGAGATGGTACCGTTGCGCTGAATCGTGAGATGAGTTCCAGAAAGAATACCCTTGGTGGCAAGCGTTCCTTTCACAAGCAAGGCGCCAGAGACGGTACCGGAGTTTTGGATCGTGAGTGTTGCACCGGAGAGGATGGCTTTCGTGGCAATCATGCCTTTTACGAGAAGGGCTCCGGAGATCGAAGCAGAGCGTGAAACTGTGAGGTTGGAACCCGAGAGGGTGCCCACGACATGGAATGAGGAGTTTGTCTTGAGGGTGGCAATCGCACTGCGCCAAAGGAAGGCGTCATAAACATCATTTGTTCCGAACGAAAGTTGAGCAGAGCGCTGATTAGCTTCTGAGGCGTTGAGCGCTAGAACTGCGGCTCCGGTGGACGTTGACGATGCAGAAATCATCGCACCTGTTCCGTTGTATCCATTTTGCAAAATTGTCAGACCACCAGAGCCTGTGGCAGCTTCTGTCACAAGATGAAGGAGTGACGTTGGCGTACTGGTGCCGATACCAACGTTGGCGATGGCATAGAAGATCGTGTTGTCGTCATTCACGGTCCACACCGCATCGCCTCCTTCACTTGCACTCGAACCTCCAGTACCGCTCAGCTTAATAAGTGATCCGTTACCGAGGCGAGCATACAAACCTCCGGTGTCCTGAACGTATTCGGATGTCTCAGTGGTGAAGGCGCCGCTGTAGCGTGCATTATTCGAAACACGAATTTCATCCATGTAACCGTTAAAGTTCACATCACCGGACGTGTTATACGGATAACGGCTACCAAGCATGAACAAACGTCCCGTAATGGTCTTGAGCGGCTTGTCCCAGGTGCGCGTCACGACAACGGCACCATCTTTATAGAGACGGAACGTGTTGCCGCTGCGCTCAAGAGCTACATGAACCCACTGACTAGTGGAGAACGTAGCAGGATCTGTCATAGTCACCGTCATACCAGTCGACGTCTTAAACATACCGGTGAGCTTGTTGTTCTGCAGCGAGATGGACCACTGCATGTCGTTGAGCGAGTATGTACCAATAAGGAAACGCCTGGAAGAACTTGAGTTCGCCGTGTACACCCACGTGTCAGTCGTGAAGTCATTTGTGATGAAATAGTCGTCTGTATTGGTGCTCGAACGGTAGTACTGATATGCAGAACAGTTGAACTTGATGCTCCTTGTACCAAACTTCGCCTGATCCGTGCTCTGAGTGCGGCACGAACCGGTATGTGCGTTGTTGTTTGTCTTTCCGAGAGCGGTATTTTCAGCAAGGCCAGTGCTGGATTCGGCTTGAACAAGATACTTCGTATTTGCATCGTTGCCTCCAGCAAAGCTCTGACGAGCGAAGAGACGAGCATAACCGGCATCAACAGGCGCGTCGTTACCCACTTCAAGGAAATCAAGGCTGCCAATGTCCGCAAAGCGGAAGTCAGTCGTACCATCATTATTCGCATCGAAGTTAATACGATCACCGAACGTGTCGTAACGAATGGCGGCATTATCACCGGCAATACCAAGGTTCAGTGCACCGCCAGAAAGGAAGAGACTATTCCAACGGAGTGCATCTGTACCAAGGCTGACTGCATTACTGACAACCGGTACGAGGGACGTCAGGAAGCGGCCGCTTGCGGTAATCGTGTCTGAGGTCGAATCACCCATCACCATATTCCCTTTGGTCGTGAGCGTGTTTCTGACGAGGAGCGTTCCAGAGATGGAACCAGACGAACCGATGATAAGTGTTGAACCCGAGAGATAGCCCTTACTCGTGAGTCCGGTCTTTACCATGACTGCACCAGAGAAGTTGGCTGCGCTCTGGATCGTAAGGAACTTACCAGAGAGAGTTCCTTTGGTCGCAAGCGTGCTCTTCACAAGAAGAGCACCAGAAACCGTACCGGAGTTCTGGATGGTGAGTGTTGCACCGGAGAGAATGCCTTTGAAGTTACCGCTACCCGCGACTGTCAGGTTTCCGGAAGCGGTGAGAGAGCGCTCAGCGTGGATGATGGCACCAGAAATCGTGTTGATGACCTTCAGGCCAATCGTACCAAGTCCGCCACTAGTGATATCAACGATAAGCTGACCCGTCATGGTTCCGCCAGAGCGACGGAGATAACGAGCATCACCGATGGTGAGGACGTTTCCTGTACCGAAGGTCGAAGCAGTCGAGATGCTTCCACATTCAAACTTGTCCGTCGAAGCGTTGTACATCAGCTTTTGGTACGTACCCGTACATCCGCCAAGGCCAAAGCCGTCGATCGTAGAACCGGACACGGAACCCTTGGATGTAATGCCGGTCTTCACGATAAGTGTTCCGGAAATGGAAGCGCTGCGAGACACCGTGAGGTTGTAACCAGACAATGTTCCGCGTGTCGTGATGTCACGCACAACGAGGAGGGCTCCAGAGATATTGGCGTTATTGCTGATGCTTAAACGAGAGCCAGAAATAGTGCCAACGACATCAAGCCTAGCCTTAGGATTATCAGCTCCAATGCCAACATTGGATCCACTGATAGTCATTTGTGTCGTGGCGTTTGTCCTAAAAGTAAGTGCATTTCCGCCATACACTGCGGCAATTTGAGCCCGACTTGCACCAGCTGAATTCAAGAAGTTGATAGCACCAAGAAAGCTGCCGGTATCATTCTTATTTTGTAATCCGAGGACAGCACCCTGGTTGCGATTGGCAATGCCAAGGATAACGTGACCAATATTTTCACCATTAGACCGTGCATCAATGACGACTTTTGCGCTATTTGTCGTACTCATAGCTCCAGTTCCTATCAAAATTCTGCCGTAGGCAACATTCGTGACAAGAAGAGGCGAACTTCCTGTTCCGGAAATGTAGAGCGAGCGACCTGACATTGTTGCAGCAACATTGAGTCCGACAAGATCACTGTTGGTGAGACGAATGGCGAGCGCGCCTGTCATCGTGTCTCCGGACTTGCGGACGTACCGAGCATCACCGATCGTGAGGACGTTACCGGTGGAGAATGTCCCGGCTGCTGTGATCGTTCCACATTCAAACTTATCAGTGGAAGCGTTGTAGAGAAGTTTCTGCGTTGCACCGTTACAGGAGCCCAGACCAAAGCCATCAATCGTAGAACCGGAGACAGAACCCTTGGACGTAATGCCTGTTTTGACGATGAGCGTTCCGGAGATGGACGCAGAGCGGCTAACTGTCAGATTGTAACCGGAGAGCGTTCCACGAGTCGTAATGTCACGAACGACGAGGAGAGCTCCGGAAATATTTGTGTGACCGGAGACAATGAGGCGAGAACCCGAGATCGTATTACGAACGTTCAGTCCAAGCGTTGTGGGATTGCCTCCCGTGATATCGATGACCAGAACGCCGGTCATCGTGCTGCCGGACCTTCTGACGTAGCGAGCGTCGGCGGTATTCTGATCAAGACCGGAACCGGCGGACTGATCGCTTCCACAAATCAAGTTACCGTTTGCATCGGTATCGATCGTATCGCAACCGCGGAGGTTACTGAGCGTGAGTGACGTACCGGAGATGGAGCCGACGACATCCAGTTTAGCTTTTGGAGTCAGAGTACCGATGCCGATAGATCCTCCCGTTGCAGTGAGAACCGTACCGGTAGGATCAGTCAGCTGAACGCTTCTGCCTGCTCGCGCGGCGGTCAGGACGATATCGCCGCTTCCCGCATACATCTGTATATTATTTGTCCCCGTCGAACCGTCACCGACCCATCCATATTCCGTGTTATTCGACGTACGGAAGCTGACGTACGCCGCACCGGTTGTACCATTTGTGGAGGTGAGGTTTTGGATAACTAATGCACCTTTCAACCCTTTGATCGTTCCTGTGCCGCTGACGACTAATGCGCCGGACGATGTGAGCCCTCTCTCGGCATGAATAATGGCGCCGGAGAATGTGTTGATGACTTTGAGTCCGATAGTGCCGAGCCCGCCGTTAGTCATATCGACAATGAGGGCGCCAGTCATCGTGCCGCCAGAACGCTTGAGGTAACGGGCATCGCCGATCGTGAGAACGTTACCGGTGCTGAACGTTCCGGCAGCCGTGATGGTGCCGCATTCGAATTTGTCGGTCGTGGAGTTATAGAGAAGCTTCTGAGAAGCACCGTTACAAGAACCGAGGCCGAAGCCGTCGATGGTGGATCCTGAAACCGAGCCTTTGGACGTGATGCCGGTCTTCACGATAAGCGTGCCGGAGATGGAGGCACTGCGCGAAACCGTGAGGTTATAGCCGGAGAGCGTGCCGCGGGTCGTGATATCACGGACAACGAGGAGAGCACCTGAGATGTTGGCGTTATTGCTGATGCTTAAACGAGAGCCAGAAATAGTGCCAACGACATCGAGCTTGGCCTTGGGGGCAGAGGTACCGATACCGATTTCACCTGTTGAGAGAATGCGCATTTTTTCTGTCGCACCACCGGCACTGCGCGTTAGAAATCCTAAATCACCATAATCATTCGCGTGATCCGTGAATTGCGTTCCGATTGAACCAGCAGCTTGACCTCCTGCAGAATCGCTAAACAGAAGGCCTGCCCAGTTATTAGTCGCAGAATTCGTATTAGCGATAATTGGACCCATAATATTTGTAATAGCAGTTCCTGCATGTACGGCATTGATCTGCATCGGATACGCTGAAGCCGTCGTCTCTGTAACAACGAATTTTGCAGCAGGGCTGGTCGTTCCAATGCCCAGGTTTCCAAGGAAGTAGTTACTTCCTGATCCGTTCTGGGTAATGAGGGAGCCTGAGATAGTGCCCTTAATCGTGGCATTGCCTGCAACGGTAAGATTGCCCGAGGCCGTAAGTGCACGTTCAGCATGAATAATGGCGCCGGAGATCGTGTTGATGACTTTGAGTCCAATTGTTCCGAATCCACCCCCCGTAACATCGACAATAAGCTGACCCGTCATCGTTCCGCCAGAACGGCGGAGGTAACGAGCGTCACTAATGGTGAGGACATTACCCGTACCGAAGGTTCCAGCGTTGGCATCTGTGCCACATGAAAAGCGTTTCGTTGTGCTGTCCCACAGAAGTTTAGAAGTTCCAGCAGTGTCACAATCTGCGAGTCCTGCACCGCCAAATGTCTGAGCGACGTAGAGATGTGAACCA
>JAYTPR010000091.1:0-2575 GCA_043747095.1 Candidatus Peribacterales bacterium | reverse complement strand
TCTCGAGCCGCCGAGGAGGACGTTTCCGGTGTCATCCAGATGGACATCACCGTAGTAGACTTTGCAGTTTTCAGGGAACTCTTCTGGAATCATGATGATTTGTCCTACTTCTTTCTTAGCGTCAGGATAACTTTTTGGGACGATGTATTTGCAGACGGTCGCTTTAGGAGAAAATTTCACATGCTCAGGTGTCAAATTGCCAGCAATGATTGCTTGGCACAGTGCGACAAAATCGCTTTCAAGAAGTGGAAGAACATTGAGTGCCTCAGGGTCACCAAACCTCGCATTGTACTCAATGACTTTGACACCTTCAGCAGTGGCGATAAATCCGCCGTACAGTATTCCTTTGTAGGATTCACCGCATTCTTCTTCGATGGCGGCCGCAACTTTCTTATTGATCTCTGAGGCTTCTTTGACATCCGAAGCCTCAAGGAAGGGGAGTCCGTGTGTTACATCGCTATAAGTTCCCATTCCTCCGGTGTTGGAACCCATATCACCGTTTCCTGCACGCTTATGATCTTGAACGGCTGGCATATCCACAACGCTGGTACCGGAGACAAATGACATGAGGCTGAACTCAACGCCGATGAGCTTTTCTTCAAGGACAACGGTGCCGCACTGCTGTAAGCATTCCATTGCGTACTTCGCACCACTATCAATGGTCATGAGATGTTCTCCGCTGACCTTCACGCCTTTGCCGCCCTTGAGTGCGTCGTATTTTACAACGTAGTGACCATGAAGCTCGTGCTCGAGGTACGCACGTACATCAAGTTCGATTTGGTGACGCTGATCGACGGATGAAAGCGTAAATGTGCGGAAGCGGGGATTGTAGTTAATGCCGTGCTTCTTCATGAGTTCGCGTGCAAAGCTCTTGCTAGACTCAATTCTGGCGAGGTTACGTTTTGGTGCGATACAGGGGATTCCTGCGGCTTCTAGGCGATCAGCAAGGCCTGCGCCGATTGGGTCATCTGGTGCAACGAATGCGAAGTCACACTTCGCTGCCTTACCAATGTCCACAATTTTTGCGAGACTCATGATATCCATGACATGCAGCTCCGTCGCGAGCTTTGCAAAGCCTGGACTCTTTACCGTTGAACACACGATCATCTCCGGTTTCTGTGGGCTACGGAGAAAAGCGTCAGCAATTGCTTCGCCTCTGGCCGAGTTTGTGACGAGAAGAATTTTCATGTTATACGAGTGCCATCATTTTAGTTTGATCAGGATTATTGGCGTTATCGTCGCGAGAAAATGTTTCACGCGATTCATTTCTACCGCATCCAAGATCGCGAAGCATTTTCGGCGTCACTTCCGGTGTCGGGTATTTGCCCGTAAAACATCCGTCAGAGAAACGTTTGATCTTCGGATTACCGACCTGAATGGCGCTGCGCATATCAGCAATGCTGTTGTAGAAGAGAGCGTCACAGCCAATCATTTTCTTGATCTCAGGGATTGTGTGATCAGAGGCGATGAGCTCGGTAGTAGTAGGCAGATCAATACCGTATGGATCTGGTCCGATGATGGGAGGTGAGGCGGATGCAAAGTAGACCTTTTTGGCTCCGGCTTTGCGAGCCATCTCGACGATCTTGCGACTGGTGTTACCACGTACGATCGAGTCATCCACAAGCAGGACGCAGTTTCCTTTGAACTCAAGGTCAATAGGGTGGAGCTTGAAGTTCAGACTGCGCTTCCTTACTTCCTGCCCTGGCATGATGAACGTGCGGCCGATGTAACGGTTCTTCACGAAACCTTCGCGGTAGCGAACCTTGAGCTTGTCTGCGAGGCCGGCAGCAGAAGGACGGCCGGTATCTGGAATGGGAATAACAGAGTCAATATGGATACCAGCTGCCTTGATCTGCTTTGCGAGCGCTTCACCCATACGTACGCGAGCTTTGTACACATTCACGCCGTCGATTGTGGAGTCTGGAGCTGCAAGATATACCCATTCAAACACGCATGGGTTGAGCTCACCTTTTTTCACAACGCGTGAATGAAGTCGGTTCTGTTTATCGATAAAAACACATTCACCGGGAGCAACGTCACGCATGAACTCGTAGTCCATCGCTTTGAAAACAGTATTCTCGGAAGCGATCATGTATTCGTACTTCATCCCAAACCTCTTGCGTCCGATCTGCAGAGGGCGGATGCCGTGCGGATCACGGAAGCCGACGATGCCGTGACCACCGATGAGCGATACGACGGAGTACGCACCTTTGCAACGGCGCATGACGTTCTTTACAGCGCGGAAGATGTGCTCAGGATTGACGTTTTTTGGCCTCTGCTTACGGAGAGCGAGTGAGAACACGTTGAGGAGAACTTCAGAGTCCGAGCTGGTGTTGAGGTGGCGGTAGTCCTGTTCCTTGATCTCTTTTGCAAGTTGAGCAGCGTTTGTGAGGTTACCGTTGTGGGCAAGTGCCATACCAAATGGAGAGTTCACGAAGAACGGCTGCGCTTCAAATTCGCTACTGCAACCAGCGGTCGGGTAACGCACGTGGCCGATACCCATCGGACCCTTTAGTCTCTGGAGTGAGCTTGCGTGAAAAACTTCACTGACCATGCCTGTCGACTTTTTGAGATG
>JAYTPR010000090.1:0-3213 GCA_043747095.1 Candidatus Peribacterales bacterium | reverse complement strand
GGAAGTCTGTGGGCAAAGGGTTTTATGACAGGCACACAGTCAGACGGATACTGGGAGTGGTTTCGTAAAGATGGTACGAGAATGCGGTCAGGAAGCTTTACGAAAGGTATTCAGACTGGCGAGTGGATCACGTATGACAAAAAAGGGCAGGTGCATAAGAAAACGATCATGAAGAAGAAATCACGCTAGTATTTACTATCCGCCGAATCCCGCTCGCGCGACGATTCCGGTTTCTAGTGTTCGCCCATCATCTGTCTTGAGCATAAGTTCGCGCGCAGAAAGATGAAAATTCGTCTGCTTCGTTTTTGAGTGGATCACTGCAGTGAGGAGCCGATGGAAGCTTTCTGGTGTGTCGTGCTGCGCGTAGCCGTTGAGCACAATGAAAGACGGTGAATCAGAGAGCAGTGTGCAGCAGTTTTCTAGGAGTGGTGCGAGATCGCGCTCGACGCGCCACGTTTTTCCGCCAGTTCCATGACCGTAGGCCGGAGGATCAAGAATCACGGCATCGTATTTTTTTCCGCGTTTTACTTCTTTCGCTGCAAACGTTGGAGCGTCTTCCAGCATCCAGCGAATGCGATCTGCACCAATAGTATTGAGCAGTGCATTTTCTTTTGCCCATCCAATGGATGGCCTTGAGGAATCCACATGCGTCACGAAGTGACCATCTTTTGCGAGCGCGATCGTTGCTCCGCCCGTGTAGGCAAAGAGGTTAAGGATCGTCAGCGGACGATTGAGTTTCTTGGCTTCCGCACGCGCCCAATCCCAGTTTTCTTTTTGTTCAGGGAACACACCGGTGTGCTTATACGGCGCAAGGCGAGCAAATAGCTTGATATCACCAAAGGTCACAGGCCAATGCTCGGGTACTGGCTTTTTTCGTACCCATTCTCCTTTTCCTTTTTCACCCGTGTACGCAGCATCGGCGTCTTCCCAGAGTGTAGGTCGTTCCTGCACAGCACCTGCCGTCGTAGGATCGGGCCTACGAAGACGATACGGTCCCCATTGTTCAAGGCGCTCACCGTGGCTGAAATCCAACAAGGAATATTCGTTCATGTCTGCAGTGTACCTGTCATTGGTCATGTATTCTGCGTCCGATGGAACAGAACAATTTCGACATTGCTGTCATCGGCGGGGGACCTGCGGGGATGATGGCTGCCGCAAGAGCAGCTGAGCTCGGTGCAACCGTGATTCTTCTCGAAAAAAATCCGGGACTTGGAAAGAAACTTCTCATTTCCGGTGGGGGACGCTGCAATATTCTCAACGCTGAGTTTGATACCCATAAACTCGTCGCAAAGTACGGAAAGAAAGGAAAGTCTCTCTATTCCACATTTTCACAGTTTGATGCACAGGCGACGTGGGACTTCTTCGAATCAAAAGGACTGAAGCTCAAAGTCGAACCTGAGCAGCGTGCTTTTCCGGTGACAGATAGCGCGGCGGATGTTCGTGCCGTGCTTGCGCGTTGGATGGCCTACGGCAGAGTCCAAGTGCTCACAGGCGTTACGGTGAAAGATGTCGATGCAGAGGAAGGATTGATCACAAAAATTGTTCATAATTCAGGTATTCTCACAGCCAAAAATTACATTCTCGCTACTGGTGGTAAGTCACACCCAGAAACCGGTTCCACGGGTGACGGATTCGTGTGGATGAAGAAACTTGGTCACTCTGTCACCGAGCCTGAGGCGGCGCTCGTACCGGTGACGATTCGCAATCCGTGGGTGAAAGACGTTGCCGGTATCAGCCTGAAAGATGTGAAGCTCACCGCATGGCAAGGGAAAACTAAGCATGAATCCAAGATTGGTAAGATGCTCTTCACACACACTGGCCTGAGTGGTCCGATGGTTCTGAATATGAGTAAGAATATCGGTGCGCTTTTGAAGGCTGGGCCGGTCACGCTCTCACTCGATCTTTTTCCGAAGCTTGATCCCGGTGCGCTTGATAAAAAAGTTATCGACGTCTTTGAGAAAGGTAAAAATAAAATGATCAAAAATAATATCGGTGATCTCGTCCAACCGCGGCTTGGTCACGTCATTCTGACACTTGCTGGCATAGATCCGGCAGTACCGCTCCATCAACTGAAACGTGAGGATAGACTTGCGTTCGTGGCACTCCTAAAAGACCTTCCGATGTCCGTTTCAGGACTTCTTGGTGAGGATAAGGCAGTCGTCACTGGTGGTGGAGTTGATCTCAAGGAAGTGGAATTCAAAACCATGCGCTCGAAGAAATACGCCAATCTTTTTCTCGCGGGAGACATTTTGGATTTTGATCGTCCGTCTGGTGGCTTCAGTCTCCAGATTTGTTGGACGACCGGATATGTTGCAGGTACCAACGCTGTGGATTAACGCACGACTGCGTAACGCAGTTTCTCTTGCTTCACGCCAAAGAGGTACTGTGTTCCTGCTCTGATACGGTCTGACATTGTACGCCTGTCAGAAGCGTAGACGCCCGCGCGATTATCGGTAGCGCACCTTAGGTCGCCGAACTCGGTGAGTTTTTTGAGGAGGATCGAACCTTCAAAATAGTTGCAGTCGTTTTCATAACCTCCAACTTTGAGTGCCGCAGTGCGTAGATACCAAGAGTTTGCTTCCGCAGCCACGAAGAAAAAATGGTTACCCTGCAAGCTTCTAGTCATATTCTGCAGCGAACTGCATGCTTGATACAGTAGAGACGGTGACAGCGCATAAACTTTCCCAAAACCCGCGACTCGAGGCGTTTCTGTTTCCGTATGCCAGTCTGATTGAATGGCATTGAGCCAACTGGCTAGATGCACGGTATCGGCGTCGCTCGTCACAACGACGTTGCCACGAGCGGCTTCAAGTCCTATTTGCCTCGCTCGCGCGACTCCACCTTTCCGTTCGTGGATCACCGTAAAGCCGGCAGCTTCGGCGATCCGTTGTGTACGGCTGCCACGCGGCTCACCGTTGCAGACGATGATGAACTCGGCGTCGTTATTCGTCTGCAGAGCAAGTGACTTGAGTGTAGCGAGCAGGTAATCAGTTTCTTTGTGAGCCGGTATCACGACTGAAAAGAATGGTCGCTTTGGCATCGTACGACGCTCCATTGTCTTATGAAGCAGTGCACACTTTGCCTCTATCTGCGCAGGCGTGAAGTGACCGACTCCAAAACGCTGAAGTCCAAGGATGCTCATCGGAATGCCGAGAATAGGGGAGTCGATGGTCATGAGGTGAGATGGAAGACGAATGCCGGTTGTGTCTCTCG
>JAYTPR010000089.1:0-6282 GCA_043747095.1 Candidatus Peribacterales bacterium | reverse complement strand
CTGTCGTAGGTCGACGCTTCAGCAATCGGCGTAAAGGATGGTGCGAGCAGAAGCCCGATGAGAGAGATGCCGATATGGCGCCGGAGGTTTAGGAAGAAGATCCTCATCGATCAGATTCGGTATAGGCAAATTGCATTCGGAGGTTTTTGGCTGCTGTGGTCAGAGTAGAAACGGCCTGAACAATTCTGAGTGCCGTCGTCGTTCCCGGCAGGTTTGCCGATGCGGTACCGGTAGCGTTTGTACCGTCAGTGACGTTATCGATCCTCCATATAATGGACGTGCACTGCTGCGAACAGAAGAAGGTAAGGTCGTAGACTTTGTTTGCCGTGAACGCGATACCTGTGCTTGCAGCTGTCTGTGTAGCGCCGTCTCTCGTCGTGAACATCCAGTTCGTGTCACTACGGTTCGTGGAGAATTGGAAACCGACGTGATGTCCGGTTGGGTTATCTGCACCCACCATGGTTGCAATGGTCTGGTTTGCGATACCGCTGAAGACACGGATAGACGTCGTATCCACAACACCGATGCGCGCACGGTAGAAGAATCCATTGGCGCCAGTGGTGGAGCCACGAATGAACGTCGTGTTCGCGGAGCTGGTACCGGCTGTATCAT
Source organism: Candidatus Peribacterales bacterium (assembly GCA_043747095.1). Lineage (GTDB taxonomy): Bacteria > Patescibacteriota > Gracilibacteria > Peribacterales > Peribacteraceae > JAGORY01. The sequence continues at coordinate 5,670 of JAYTPR010000089.1, read as the reverse complement.
TGTTCGTCGTGCTCGTCGCAAAATTTGTCATAAATCCAAACACTTCATCAGCTGTTGGGTGTGAAACAGTCGTGTCATTTGTCACTGTTGTTCCCATACCGGTGACAGTCGTGCCACCGCCAGGAGTGAGCATCATGACGAAATTTTGGAAGAGCCCTGGCTGGTACGCATACGCACCGCCGACTGCAGCCTTACCCTTCAGAAGCGCACGACCTGCGAGATCGCTTGCGAAGGTCGCAAGACGGCTGGTGCCAGGTGCAGAAGGATCACTGATCGTTCTACTAAGAGTCGCACCAGAGAGTGACAATGTACCGTTCACGCTCGCATTGCCATCAACACGGAGAGTGGAACCGGAAATGTTTCCAATGACGCTCAAGTCTTTGCTGAACTGGAATTTCTGGAGTGAGTGAATGTATTTGAGTGTCTGGTTCGTGGTGGAATTTCCAAATGTGAGAACGGCATCAGCGGATGTTGTGCGGTCGTCATTGATCGTTAGGTCACCATCCGTACGAATGGCGCCAGAGGCAGCGAGAGCGCCGTGAATATCGGCGTTGCCATCCACGCGAAGCTTGGAGCCAGAGATGGTACCAACAGCAAAGAATGAGCCGCTCGTTTTTAAAAGATTTGCCGAAGCTCGATACAAATTTGTATCGAAAACACCCTGATAGCCAAAGAGAAGATGTGGTGCATTCGGCGTACCGACGATATCAATAGCCAGAGCTGGCTCTTTGTTGGTCGTTGACTTGATGTAGGCACCGGTTGCATTGGTTTGCTGCACGACGTTCAGCGCACCCGTCGTCGTGTGTGTGAGCAGCGTCTGAATGGTTAATGCGCCTGTCATCGTATCGCCGGATTTCCTGACGAAGATTCCGCGTGCATCACCGAAGCCAAGGCCTCCCGATGTTCCTCCGCCGGTCTGGTCAGTGGCACAGGTAAACTTGCCCGTACTTGGATTATAAATAATTTTGGAGGTCGTAGAGTTATTACAATCACCGAGGCCAGAGCCGAAGAAGCTGGCACCGGAGAAACTGCTCTTTGTCGTGATGCTTTGTTTCACCATCAGAGACCCGGAAATATTTGAAGGTCCGGAAATGTGAAGCGCCGCACCAGAAATAATTCCAACGGCATTCAACACAGGAACCGCTGTACGACCTGACGATGAAAGGGTGAGTGTGACACCTGAAATACTGCGCAGTGCCGACTCGCCAAAAACGTAGAGATTCTGACCAACGCTGAGGCCGCCATCGAGCTTGGCATTTCCGCTTACTCGAGCCTCGCCTTTCACGCTGAGCACATCCGTATCGATAGCGCCGATCGTCGCTCCCGGAGCATCAATACCAGCGAATCCGAAGACTCTAAGGCCTCCTCCGCCATCAGCAACGTAGAGCTTGCCGCCCGCAGGAACGACCGCGTTCGCACTCGTAGATACATACGATGCAACGAACTGAATATTCGACGGCGATGAAATATCGAGAACAAGTATTCCAAGGAAGTCGTCAGCGATGTACGCATATTTCCCGGCGACACTGATACGGTGCGTCGCGCCGGAGAGACCCGAATATGTACCAAGAGCAACAAGTGCGCCAGGATTACTGATATCATAAATTTTGAAGGCACTTTCAGTGGCGTAGTACAGGTACCGCCCCTGTACAGCGTATGCTATAACCGGTATTGAAAACTCAACTGCGGACGTGGAGATGACGCGCGGAGAGGCAGGATTACTGATATCGAGAATGGCGATAGTGTTGTAATCACTGACATACAAATATGTTCCCACGACCGTGATGCCTGGTTGAGGTCCGGATGCTCCACGGTTATATGTTCCAACGAGTCGCGGAGCAGATGGCTTCGATACATCGATAATATTCACGTTCACTTCGTCATCGCTAACGTACGCATACTGACCGCTAACCGCTACGTCAATCGCGTTACCTGTAAGATCATAGGATCCTACCTGGCGAGGAGCGGAAGGATTGGATACATCCACAATTCCAAGTCCGCTTGCACCCAAAGACACGTATGCGAATTTCCCAGAAATTGTGACCGCGTTCACAGTGGCTGAGGCGAAAGGAAGCGTGCTAATAACCGCAGGGGATCCGGACACAGTGATATCAACAATTTTAAGATCAGTACCATTGGCAACGTAGGCGTACCGCCCCGCAATTTCGACATCGGTTGCTGCACTCATGGCGCTGGTGCCGAGAAGCTTCGGCTTGCCGCGAGCAATGATGAGCGATCCGGATGTTGAGACTTCACTCTGACCGTGCAATTTCGTTCCGGAGAGCGTCCCGATGATTTCCATCTTGGTTTCGGGAATGCTTGTTCCAACTCCCAGGTTGCCTTTTACGCTGAGTGCACCGGACATCGTCGAAAGGCCAGAAATGACAAGGTTTCTACCAGAGAGCGTTCCCTTGGCTGTGATCGTCGACTTGCCGACAAGCGCTCCCGAGAAGTTTGACTGTCCATCGATCGTGAGATACGAACCGGAGATTCCACCAAGGACACTGAGGGACTTGTTGAACTGGAACACACCGCTCGTGAGAAGCTTGAGCGTGCTCGTCGTTGCGCCAAATTGTAGATCCACGGTTGTCGAACCATCGCCACGATCGATCTGCTGGAACGACTCGGTGTTCACAAGCAGTGTCGGGTTCCACGTACTCACGGCATATGCATTCGTCGGAATGAACTGGACGACGAGTGCGAACGCGACGACGAGAGAGGCATGTGCGCGTACGCGTATAGCGATGCCTGCCGACGGTATGTGTTTGTGTGTAGTCAAATCATGAAATTATACCAGAAATACGCCATCTCTGTGGGGTCTTTAGTTTGATAGAAAACGTAATTATGTTTTGAAATACTATTGTGAAGAAATTAGTACAACCGTGTGACATAATTGACAGGAAAACAAGTTTTATGTTCTGCAACAAAAAAAGTCGTGAAAAACCGCAAAAACAAGCGCACCACAGATATTCGGGTGTACTATTTTCTACCGGATGGAGCTCCGGGTTCATATCCATCGGCCGATACTGACCGGAATCATTATTCTCGTCGCCATCTTGTGGTGGAACGGTTTTATCAATGTCGGATGGCCAGGATCGCATGGAACGAATGCTGACGCCGAGGGCGGAGAACTGACTTCGGCCATCATCACGGATGCACGGCGTGACATCGACCGAGAGCGTGTCCGTCAGGCAGTCCTTGGAAAACAGGAAGAAATTTTGCGGTATGAATTGCAGATTCTCGAAGACCAAGCTCTGACATACCAGACACCTGAAAAAGTGCGAGAGCTTGCGGAAAAACGAACAGTGCTCTTGTCTATTATCAAGCAGCGTGGCCAGTCGGAAAAACTGCTGACGTCATCACTACAGCAACTGTGGGACGCGGAAGGAACAGTGTTCACTCTCACTCGTCCCGATGGCGGCGTGGATCTAGATTGGCCAGTAACGCCGATACTGGGAGTGTCGGCATTCTTCGATGATGCATCATACAAAAAACGCTTCGGTTTCGACCATCACGCCATCGACATCCCAGTCGACCAAGGTTCGCCCATTCGCGCTCCAGCTGACGCTACGGTGCTGAAAGTCGCTATGAACGGTCTTGGCTACAGTTACATCACATTGCAGCATGGCGGTGGCATGGAAACAGTCTTCGGACACGTGAGTTCGGCTACCGTGAAAGTGGGTGACACGGTGTCATTCGGCCAAGTCATCGGACGATCTGGCGGACAGCCGGGTTCCGAAGGAGCAGGTCTTCTCACGACTGGTCCACATCTCCACTTCGCGGTGAAAATGAACGGCGTGCTCGTCGATCCGCTGAAGTATCTGCCAGCGATCGAGCAATAAAAAAAACCGCAGCTGGGACGCCGCGTCCCAGTAAGCGGATCATCTCCGAGACGCGGCGTCTCGGATGCGGGGAACAGAAAGTTCCTTACTCATCTCCATCGCGTACGTATCCGTCATACCGGCGATATAGTCTTTTACGGCTTCCTCTAGCGATCCTCCGTGCTTCTTGCGAAGAGCTTTGATCTTCGCAGGCGGGGACTTCATGTACGCCGTAAAGAGTGCGGTAATGACGCGCTGTCCTCGCGTTGCTTGCTTCAATACCGACGGACTTTTGTAGAGATGATTCCACAAAAATTGTCGGAGCTCTCCAATCATTCGCACTGTGGAAACAGAAAAACCGACGAGTTCCGTATCAGACGCATACACATCTTTCAGCGTGCAAATTTTTTCGGATGCTAAGCGTCTCTCCGTCTCTTCGTAGAGATCAGACACGAGTACAGAAACGATAGCACCGCGTAGTTCCGAGAAATCCTTTTTTGCTTTAACGGAAGCCATTTTCCCGAGCTTTGTCTTTTCGATGTCAGCGTAGGAAAATTGTCCAGCGCGAAGTCCATCGTCTGTGTCGTGCGCCGTGTAGGCGATCTCATCAGCGAAGTTTACAACTTGTGCTTCCAAAGAAAGAGAGCGACTTGCCGACCGTAGCCCGGAGGGCGAAGGCCTGTGTTTGATGAGCCCCTCTAAAATTTCACGCGAAAGATTCAACCCCGAATACGCTTTCGATCGATCTTCAAGAAGCGTGACGATACGAAGTGACTGATGGTTATGCTCGAATGAAGCGTTGTATTTTTTCATGCAGGCATTCATCGCCTCTTCGCCTGCATGACCAAACGGTGTGTGACCAAGGTCGTGCGCCAGTGCGATGGCCTCTGCGAGGTCTTCATTGAGTCCAAGTGCGCGTGCGATATTTCGGCTTACATTCGCCACTTCTAGCGTATGAGTAAGGCGTGTCCGGTAATGATCTCCATGACCTGAAACAAACACCTGTGTCTTATGCTTGAGCCGACGAAATGCTTGCGTATGAATGATGCGATCACGATCACGCTGAAATGGAAATCGTGTGACGTCATCACTTTCTGCATGTACGCGCCCAAGTCCGTTTCCGTGCGGCACTGCGTACGCAGCGAGGAGCGTATTTGCCTGACGGATACGATCGGAAACTAACTTCATGAGAACGTCAGTATACCGCGTCTGAAAAATTTTCCGGAATTTTGTTGACGAAACTCTCTGAGCTATTACACTTGTGTCAGATGCAATTCTTCACCGTCATCTCCAAGCGCATTCGCGTCACGAAAGTGGCGGGTCGGCTTGCGTAGATAAATCGAAAAAAAGTACGCAGCCTCCGCCACTCAAGCGGGGGAGTCTTTTCCGTTCCTTACCATCACTGGACATCGCACAACAGGGCGGTTTGCCGGCTTGCAGCCGTTAGTCCGCCCTGTTGGAGCCCCTCAACCACACACGAAAGGATTACACAGATGCCGCTCTTTGAAGACCGGTCCGCATTCGCTTTTCGAACCCGTAACCGTGATTGGCCATGTGAGCCGATCGAACAACGCGTCGCGCGCTGGCTGAAGCGCGTCGCCAAGACCACTGCAGCCTACACGCGGCCACACCGCATGGAGATTCCCCAGAAGTACGCAACAGCTTTGGATCTGCCCACTCGTTGGGTAGAACTCAAAGCGGATGGAACACTCTGGCACTCCGCCAACCACGAACCGATCGCCACTCTTCCGACCGAACAGTAATTTCTCCGCTCCAACAGGCACCCTTCCTCACCATGGACGCATGGTGAGGATTTTTTGTGATTATGAAAGTCGCTCCAAAAGATACG
>JAYTPR010000088.1:0-6596 GCA_043747095.1 Candidatus Peribacterales bacterium | reverse complement strand
GCTGCTTCCGAGATATCAACAGCGAGAATTTTCTCTGTTCGACCTTCCAGCGCGAGTGTCGCTGCGATGCAGCCGCTTCCGGTACCAATATCCACGATGATTTCGGGAGCTCCGGGTGCAAGCGGAACGCAGAGAGCCGAGATGCCGCTATCAATCTCCTTTTCGATGAGCCTGGGGTTTTTCAAAAAATCCAGCGCGTATCTCACCAGCTCTTCTGTTGCTGGCCTAGGAATCAGAACATCCGGAGTGACAAAAAATGTCCGGCCGTAAAACTCTTTCTGTCCTGTGATGTAGGCAGTTGGCTCGCCTGTTTTTCGGCGGATGACAGCTCCCTCAAATCGCTGTGCGTCAGTGTCTGACACAGGCTCGTCATCATGCGCAGTCAACCAGGTTCGTGGGTGCTTCAGGATATGCGCGAGGAGCACCTCTGCATCCAGCGTGGGTAGCCCCGATGCTTTGAGTAATTCTCGAACGAGCACGATCGCATGCTACACTTTTGTCCTCCCCCTTGCTCTATGGCGGTTGTGGGTATCGACTGTCGGTTTGGTTCCGCGCTCGCTGGGCTCGGAACGTTTACGAGAAACCTGACTGCCGAACTTCTCCAGAGAAAGGATGGTTGGTCATACGTTCTCTTTGTGAAGTCCGCACGCGAAGAGTGGCTCTCCCCTTTTGCAAAGCTTGGTGTTGATATTCGCGAGGCGCCGTTTCCTCATTACTCATTTCGTGAGCAGGCAGATTTCCCAAATCTTATTCAGGATGCAGGGTGCGATCTGTTCCATAGTCCACATTTCAACGTCCCGTTCTTCTGCCCTATTCCTTTTACGTGCACAGTGCACGATCTCATTCTCCATCGATTTCCGAACGAAGCGACGCTCATGAAGCGACTTGCGTACCGTTTTGTGATTGGTAGCGCACTGCGTAACGCCAAGCATGTGTGTGCCGTGAGCCAGTCGACAAAGGCAGATATTGCGTCGTTCTATGGAACCGGTATCGAAGCGAAGACGAGCGTGACCTACCCAGGAGCGTCTGCAGCATTCCGTCCGCAGTCCAAAGATATCCAAGCTGAAGTACGAATGCACTATGGACTGGAGAAGCCTTTCCTTCTGTATGTCGGTAATTGCAAAGAACATAAGAATGTTCGCATGCTCATTGATGCGTTTACGAAAGCGGGACTTCCCGGCATCGAGCTCGTGTGCGTTGCGGGTGGCATCGAGTGTGCGCATGTTGGTCGTCACAAAGATGTTCGTTTTATTCCGACAGTTCCTCCGGAGGATTTGCCAGCGCTCTACAGTGCCGCTCTCGGCTGCGTCACCGCGACTCTCATGGAAGGGTTTTGTTTGCCGCTCATAGAGGCCATGGCATGCAGAACACCGGTACTTGCTACGAATGTCGGGCCGATTCCGGAAGTATGTGGTGAGCATGCGCTTCTGAGCGAACCAACAGTCACATGTTTTTCCGATGCTATGCGCACGCTGGTTTTGGATCCTTCCGTGCGTTCTTCGGAGAAGCTTTCCTCTGCAGAAAAATGGGCTGCCAGATTTTCGTGGAATCTAACGGCTTCTGCGACGGCACATGAATTCAAGAGTATTCTTGAGCGTCTTCCCTCATAGTATGGATCGTCTGTCCGCCATCCTCCCTAAAGTTCTCAGAGAAAGGGGGCTGACCGATGCTTCACTGAAAGAATTGGTGCTAGAAACAGCTCTGCAGTGCATCGTACAAGAGCTTCCTACCTATGCAGAATTCCTGAAACCAACCCTCTTTGAGAACGGAGTTCTTACGGTAAAAGCTCAAAATTCTGAAGCTTTAGGCGCTTGCGATGCAAAAGCCGCAGTGATCATCCGTTCAGTTCGGGCCTTGCAGTGGGGAGTCTCCATTGGTGATGTTAGGGTGGTCATGGCTCGGTCATAAATAGGCTTGCACGGCCTTTTGTGCTCATCTACACTTGTTCGGCTTCTTCCAGTCACTCATTCAATGCTCGTCATCCGTCTCCAGAGAACAGGCCGCGAAAACACTCCGACGTACCGCATCGTGGTCTCGGAAAAAGCTCGCAGTGCTAAAAAAGGTCAGCACGAGATCATCGGTCACTACCTCGCAAACCGCGCGGAGTCCGTTTTCAAGTGTGATACGGAGCGCGTTGCATACTGGGTCAGCAAGGGTGCGCAACCAAGCGACACCATGGCTCGCCTTCTGAAGCGCAATGGTATGGAGGGTATGGACAAGTTTATCGTTCGCTACGCAAAGCAGAAGTCTCGCAAGGATCCTCCACCAGAGGCAGCACCTGCGCCAGCTCCGGCACCAGCCGCAGCCGCTCCTGCAGAAACTCCAGCCGCTTAACTTTGAGATAGACGTGACAACGTCCGCTTCTTCAGAGTATTCTCTTCTCCGTTATGACAGATACGAAAGCGACCGAGGGCGCTCTCCCCGGACACGAATTCATTTCAACCGTGCTCTCCATGCTTGTGGAGGACAAGGATCAGTTGGTTGTGGATGCTAGGCTCGACGAGCTTGGAGTTCTCATCACCGTCAAGGTGAGCGACCGCGACATGGGCAAGCTCATTGGTAAAAGCGGTCAGACCATCAAGTCTGTTCGTACTCTTCTCCGCGTTATCGGCGGAGCCAGCAACCAGCGTGTAAACCTCAAAGTCCTGGAGCCTGAGAAGGCTCCGGTTTAGTCATTCTCTTTTTTCCTTCCTCCCTTTTATGATTCGCGATCTCATCGAGAACGGTTCCATTGTCCAGATTGTTGCGACGGTCATCGCCTTCGCACTGATCTTGGCGTCGGTTCTCAGCCTTTTCTACATCATCATCGGAGGTATCACGTTCATCCTCTCCGCAGGTAACGAGGAGAAGATCAAAAAGGCAGTTCACACCGTTCGTTACTCCATCATCGGTCTCTTCGTCAGTTTCCTCGCTTTCTTTCTGGTCTCTTGGATCGCAAAGATACTCGACGTTCCGTTCGATCTTTCGTTCGGTACGATTCTTGACCTGATGGGTCAGCTGTTTGAGTCGTTCAACTAAATCCCCTCCTTCTTGAAACTAAAAAACCCCGCACCGTGCGGGGTTTTCTTTTGAAAGCAGAGTTCGTTACGCGAGCAGTTTACCGAACGCGATCTTGCGTTGGATGCTGGTAGCGGCGAGAGCAGGTAGACCCATGAGGAGAGCGAGGATTGTATCCATGCCTGCACCTGTTTCTGGGAAGTCACCGATGACACCGGACTGGTTCGTGCGTACGCGCTCCGTGAGCGAAATACCACTGACGTCAGCTCCGCGGAGGGTTGCGACGTTATCGAGCATGAGGCCAGTAGGAGCGTTTTCAGAGACTGAGAGAACGTACGTTGTCTGCCAGCTTTCGCCTGGCTTGAGGACCGGTACCTGCCACTCCATGTGACCTTCTGAGCGGTTGAGGAGGTACTGCGTATTCTCTGCGCTGACGTAGGAGAGGTACTGTGTCTCGTAGCGGTCTACGATGACAGCGTCCGAGATGACGTGGTCCAGCGTGTTGCGGATGAAGAGTGTGTAACGAATGGCTCCGCCTGGAACAGCTTCGCTGCGGTCGGCAGTTTTGCGGAATACGACTTCGTTCTTGGCAATGCCGAGCTCACTGCTTTCTGCGACAACTTTTGTCACGTCGCGCGATATGTATCCATTCATACCATCGGCTACAGAACCTGCGGTCAAGATTGCATCGAGCGGAGCATCAGAACGAACACGAACGGTGTACGAGAATGTACGTGTGTCCTTCGGTGCGATCTGAGCGATGAGCCAACGTACGTTGTTACCGTCCGAAATGCCACCTTCTGTTGCGGATACGAACTCACCGTACTGCGGCATGTTGGCGCTGATAGCAACCTGTGTACCGACAATGTCGGATGTGTTGGTCACTTTGACGACGTAGGTCAGAAGCTGACCGATCTCAGCAGTGTTGCGGTTATCTGTGATGGACGTCGTGATGGAGTTGTATGGGAGTCCAAAGCGGACAACTGTCTCATCAAGCGCGCTGATCGTGCCAGCGTACGCTCGAGCGCGGATGGCAAAACGGTCAACAGCGTCTCGATCCACAAGTACGGTGTACGAGAAGACACGTTCTTCTCCTGGGCTAAGAGTGACATTCTTCCATGTGACGTTGTAACTATCGCGCACACCTCCATCGCTGATGGTTAGATAGTCCGACATGTACGGCATAGAAGCACGGACATCAGTTGTTTTGGCACTGGAAGACGTGTTTTTCACGCGAACGGTATAGGTCAGGTTCTGACCCGGAGTAATGAACTCGCGACCGTCGGTGATGCTTACCTTGTACGTATCGTTCTGAGGAGCGACATAGTTTTCGATGAGCGTTGTATCAGTGGCTTCCTCGCCGCTCACGAGAGCGCGAGCAACCATGTACTGTCCTACTGCAGCTTCGGGCTTTACATTTGCGTTTACCGTGATGGTGCGCGTGACGTTCTTGTAGACGGAAATATTCGTCCAGCGGACGTGTCCATCGCGAACATCACCGCTATCCGATGCGGAGACGATGTTTCCTTGGTTAGGAAGGTGGAAATCCACATTCACAACACGTGCATCTTGGCGCTGCTGCTTCAGGGTGATGACGTAAACCATGTTTCCACCTGGAGACACAGATTCCTTGCCATCCGTCACTGTGATGAAGTTTCCGCTGAGCCCTAGACCCTCAAAGTCATCATCAAGGCTTGAACAATCGTCATCCTGTGGGTAGTCCACACGTCCATCGTTGTCATTGTCCTGAGCATCAGAACACTGACTGTGGCTAGCGAGTGTCAGCTCCGAGCTCACCGCCATAAGGGTGGTGAACGCGAGTGAGAGCACGAGCGTCAGAGCCAGTGCCGAGGCGATTTTCTTCGAGTTCGCCGTACACGATTGAAGGAAGGCCTGTACCACGAGTGGAGGGGGTAGGATTGAAAAAGGAGGTAGTTATATACGTATTTGCTATATATGTCAAATAGTTTTGTATCACTAATTCAGCCTCTAGCCCTGAAAGGTGCCTAAGAAGCCTTTTTGGCAGACTTCTTTGATTTTGCAGCTTTCGGTACTTTTTGTACCCGAAGATACTTAGGAAGGATAAGTGCCTCCTTTACCTCGCTGATTTGGTCAATCAGGCCCAAGTCCTCAATGGCGATCTTTCCTATGTAGAGGCGCCTGATATCCCCTCCTTCACGAACAAATTGCTCAATTGCTCGGTATCCCCTGAAGTAGACGAGTGCCTTGGTAAAGGCGCCTGGCTCTGCAGTTCTGGAGATGCCTCTCTTAAAGTCCGCAGTCTTCATGATGGCTTTTTCAGGGGTAAAGCCCAGTTCTTCCGTCAGATAGCGGCGAGTCTCGGCAAATGAGTGCTCCATGGCGAACGCGACTCCAAGGACGCCTTTAGCGTGCTGGTAACGCTTTTCATGATGCGGGGAAAGCACGCGAATCTGGCTAAAGATGGCAAGACCTTCCTGTGTATCGAGATAGTTGGCGAAGCCCCTGCGGAAAAGTTCGTACGGCTGGATAGCTCCGTTTTCAGCGGTGAGAACATGCGTCTCGATTTCATGGGCAACGAGTGATTCGATGTGCATGCGGCTAAAGCGCGCTCCTGAGCGAATGAAAACTTTCTTACCACCCACTGCGCAATCGGAAATCATCGATGCCTTGATGGATACCTGCCAGTCGTGGAGGCCGTACGCCAGCATAACGTTATCAAACTGAGCCTTGGCTTCTTCGGCAGTCATGAGCTCGCTCTCTGGTACCGGAAGGTCGCAAGCCTTACGTGACTTCAGATGCGCCTGTGCAAACCCTATAAGCGCGGTACTAGGAGCGCCAAAGAGTGCAAGACTTGCTGCACTGAAATTTTCATTATCGCCACGCGCGCGGATCAGTTCTATTTTAAGAAGAAGCTCTCGTCGCTTTTTTCGGAGCAGGATTCCAAGCGGAGAATCATCGGTATCGATTTTTCGTAAATTTTCCTCCGCTTGAACTAGGTCTAGCTTTGGATCTCGTTGCAGGAATACAGGGTTATAATTTGTATCGAGACGACATCGTTCAAGTTCTTCTTCCAAGTTTACAGGTCTCAAATCGCGCAGCACCTGCAAGTCCTTGTCTACAGCGCAGATCAGTCTGTCTGCAGCCCGGAGGTCTTGTTTCACATTTGTTGTGAGCACGTTTGTCTTCGCTTTTTTGCTGGGATCGATGAGGAAACCAGCAAGATCACGACGGCCGATGATGGCACGAATATCTTTCACTCCCGTCTCCCCTTTTGTGACAAGTGTCTGAATTTTCCGTCCGCCGATACTAAACTTGATCTTGTAGGTTCCTTTTGAGCCTTCAACTTTTTCGATTGCATGACGTTTTTCGAGCTCATCAATGAAGTCTGGTGAAAATACCGTTTGCTCTTGTTCAGGAGCAACGGCGCAGAGTTCTTCAATCACATAACTTTCACCGGCGATCTCCAAAATTTCACGTGGAGCGAGTACTGGCTTATCTGGCTGTCCGTCGCGTCTTCGGCCTACTTTTTCACCAAAGAGTTCTTGTGCGATGCGTACGCCCTTTTCGGGTGAGCTGACTTTCAGGCCTGAAACGCGTTCAAGACGTGCTCGCAGTGG
>JAYTPR010000087.1:0-1834 GCA_043747095.1 Candidatus Peribacterales bacterium | reverse complement strand
GGAATAGATGAAAGCTCGAGAGCGAGCTTTGGGCCGATGCCAGAGAGATTGAGAAGTGCTATGAAGAACGCGCGGTCGTTTGCATTTCTAAAGCCGAAGAGATCCAGACGATCTTCCCGCACGAGCGTGTACACAATGAGTGTTGTCGTCTCGCCGCTCTGCAAAGAGTCCCACACGGGGTGCGGAACAGAAGCGAGATATGAGACTCCAGAGACGTCCACCGCGACGTGCGGTATATCAAGCTTTTGGACGGTCCCTGTCAGTGCGTACAGCATCGTCGCGGATCGTAGCAAAATTTGGTCTTCTCTGCTGCTTCTTCCGTCTTTACTTTTCTGGGCTTTGTTCCAAGGGCAATTTCCAAGGATATGGCCTATTTCACGGTCTTCTAAAAAGTGTGTTTTTGTGGTATACTGTCCTGATGTCTTTTGGCTCAAACACACACAGAACCAGGTGGATTGCTCTCGGCCTTACGCTGATGGTTCCACTCACGGTACTTGCGGCAGCGGATGATGCGCAACTTTTGACTGCCAAAGATGAGTTCAATCAGCTCTGGCATGCCGCCGCAGCAACGACAAAAAAACGTGCAACGCTGGAGCAAGTCTTGGCGCAGTTTGACGGCAAAGTAGCGAGCGCTCGTAAAGACCTTGAGAAGGCCTCGCAGCAGCGCAAAGTGATTCGTGAACACATCACCGAGCATCGTGCATTCGTTGAGGCGCTACAAGGGCAGCTGCAGGCGACCGAAGAAACCAAAGCGTTCTATGACTCTGTGGCACTCGGTCAGCGTGATGATTTCATCCGCTTCCTGCGGTACATGACGAGTAAGAACATCGCACTCCATGAGTCCGGCCCCGCTGCGGGCGGCCCACTTCTCAAACAAGTTATTCGTGGATCTCTCGGCGATAGCATTGATGATGCCCTCGCGTTCGATGCCGTGCTGAAGGCTCGTACGCAGTTTTTGGGTCAAGTACGCGTGCTTGTGAGTGAGTCGGACAAAGTGCAGGAGCGCCTCAAAGAAGTTGCGACTGATTACGCTGCTGAACTTCAAATTCTCGAAAAAGAGCAGCGCAATATTGCGACGATCGTTGATGAAAAATCCCAGTTCATTGATAACAGTTGGAAAGAAAAGAGACTGACGGAAGAAGAGTTGCAATACGTCGCTCAGGAAGCGAGTGAAGCAAATGCACGTATCGCACTCATGCAGACGAGTCTCGTGCAGATCAATGAAGAGCTGAGGCAATCCAAGCTCAAGAAGCTTGAAGACACGACAGGCCCGCTCAGGGCTGAGATGAAAACGCTTGAGGAGCAGCGTGACATCGTCACTCGTAAGGACACGGCGATGCAGCTCATTGAAACAGCCGCTGAAAAAGCATTTCAGCTTGCGACTGCCGCAAAGGACACCGATAAAAAACTCTATCAAAAAATCGAACTTAAAAAACTGACGCGTGGCAATTTAGTTGATGAGTTAGCCATTCTAGAGTCGCAGCAGGCAGCAAGTGGTAGTGAGCTTACGCTAGTCAAAATTACTCGTACCAAAGCCGATATCGCATTTATCGATGCATCGCTGACGTACATGAAAGACGGCGTTCCCGCGGATCTGGCCGAAGCATATATTCGCGCCAAACTTCGTGCTGACGAAGCGACAATCGAGCGTAATAAATTGGCGGCTGAGATTGCAGCGTTTGATCCAAAAATTGCAGAACTCCAAAAGCAGATCGTTGCCAAAACTGAGGAGGCAGAAAAAGCCGCCAAGCAGTACGAACTCGGTGGTGATCTTCCGCCAATCTTCCTGTGGCCTGTGAGTGGTCCAATCACTGCCGGATATTTTGATCTCTCG
>JAYTPR010000086.1:0-11092 GCA_043747095.1 Candidatus Peribacterales bacterium | reverse complement strand
CGCGAAGGAAGCGTGAGAAAAGCGCATGTCTGAGTCCCGCGAACGCGGGACGAGTTTGCGCTTTTCTAGCGACCGAGCGATTGATGTGCAGGAAATTTTCCAGAGCGACGATTTTTTCGCCACTTTTTTCTAAAAAAAGTGGCAATCGATTTCCTGAACAACTGAAAACCAAGACGATCATCCTGAGCGACACAAAAAAGGCCGGCGAATGCCGGCCTTTGAAACCCAACCTGTAGGTGTGGGGGATTATTTACCGATTTTCTTGCGCATGAACGTCGGAACCTCAAGCTCCTCTTCATTGAGCTGCGTACCTGCAAGCTTCATGACGGAGTCATCCTGCTTGTCCTGACGTGGCATGAGCGTCTCCTGCTTCTTGTAGGCAGGCAGTGAACGAAGTGCAGGTGTTGCCTGATTCATCGTCACAGACTCTTTCTTCTCCTCAAAGCCGGTAGCGATGACCGTACACTTCACCTGTCCGGTGTACGCATCATCGATCACAGCACCGAAGATGATGTTCGCCTCAGGGTCAGCAGCCTCCGTGACGATGCGTGCCGCCTCGTCGACCTCGAACATGGACATGTCGTTACCACCCGTGATGTTAAAGAGGATTCCCTTCGCTCCGCTGATCGAAAGCTCAAGAAGTGGAGAATCAACAGCTGCACGTGCAGCCTCAGCGGCGCGGCTATCGCCTGTACCGTAACCAATTCCCATGAGTGCGCTACCTGCATCCTGCATAACAGAGCGGACGTCCGCGAAGTCGACGTTCACAAGACCGTGAACCGTGATGAGTGTCGCGATGCCCTCGATACCGTGACGAAGAATTTCGTCGACGATCTGGAATGCCTCCGTCAGAGGAGTCGTCTTGTCGATGAGCGATAGAATCTTATCGTTCGGGATCGTGATGAGAGTATCGACTTTGCCACGGAGAGCATCCAAAGCCTCCTCTGCCTGTTTGCGGCGGCGAAGACCCTCAAAGCTAAATGGCTTGGTGACAACACCAACCGTCAGCACACCCATGCTGCGTGCAAGCTCAGCAATGTACGGAGCAGCGCCAGAACCTGTACCTCCTCCTAGTCCTGCCGTGATGAAGACCAAGTCAGCCCCCTCGATGACTTTCTTGAGTTCCTCAGAACTCTCCTTTGCAGACTGCATTCCGATGTCCGGATTGGCGCCAGCACCGAGCCCCCTCGTCGTGCCGCGTCCGATGTTCACCTTCGTATTGGCCGGGTTATGAAACAAGGCCTGAGCATCTGTGTTCACTGCGATGAATTCGACGCCTCCCACTTTGCTCGAAATCATGCGTGACACTGCGTTGCTACCACCTCCACCAACTCCGATGACGCGAATGACCGCGTTCGGGGCGATGTCAGGGCGCACCTCCTGGTAACCCGAGGACTGTGCGGCCGAATCGTCACCAAATCCACCCTGCGATGAGGACGGTTTGGATGAGAAGGCGTTAGAACCGTTTGGGTTCTTGGAGCCGGAGAACAGATTGCGGAGAGTGTCTGACATGGGATAGGGGGTGAAAAACGAGTGGAAAGTGGAAAGTAAAAAATGTAGAAGTAAAAATTACGGAAGAAGGTTTTTGAACCACGAGCCGACTTGGGAAGCGGCGCGCTTCATATCGAAGTTGCCCATGTTGAAAGCAAAACCATTACGATGTGATCCTTCACGGATTCCCCAGAGGAGCGTTCCGAGTGCCGTTGCGTAGGCTGGGTCGTCCACTTTCTCGATGACGCCACCGATCTCGACTGGGAAGCCCATCTGCACCGGAAGTCCAAGAACTTCGCGAGCGATATCAAGAACACCAGGAGCTTTGACAGCAGCACCTGTAAGGAGTGCGCCAGCCGGCAAAAGTCCGTCGCGTCCGACGCGCTTGAGCTCCTCTTTGACGAGGGAGAAGATTTCGTAATACCGAGCCTGCATGATCTCAGCCATGTATTTCTTGCTGACAGTCTGCGTGTCCATCTTCGAGACCGTCGAAAGGTCGATCATCTCGCGCTCCTGAATTTCAGCGGGGAGCACAGAACCAAATTCGATCTTGATCTTCTCCGCCGTATCAATGGAGGTACGGAGTCCGATAGCGATGTCGTTTGTGACGTTCTCGCCTCCGACTGGAAGACAGACAGAGTGCAAGATCGTACCTTCTTCAAAGACAGCAACAGACGTGGAGCCAGCACCGATGTCGATGGTGACAACACCGAGTTCTTTCTGACGCTTCGTCAGCACTGCCTCAGAGATAGCGATCGTCGCCGGAACCAAGGAGTCGATATCGACACCTGCCTGATCAACACACTTCTCAAGATTCTTCACATGCTGGATCTGACCCGTGATGATATGAGCTTCTACCTCAAGACGGATGCCTGTCATACCGACTGGGTTCTTGATACCACGCTGTTCATCCACAGCGTATGACTTTGGTTCGATGTGGAGAATACGGCGGTTACTTGGAATGCTCACTGCCTGAGCTGCCTCAAGCACGCGTGCTACGTCCTCGACTGTGATCTCGGAACCCGAGATAGCGATAACGCCGCGGCTGTCGAAGGCTTCGATGTGCGATCCGCTCATGCCGACGAACACATGGTTGATCGGAAGGCCTGCCATGCGCTCGGCATCCTCCAGGGCTGAAATGATGTTGTGGATTGTTTCTTCAATGTCGATGACATGCCCCTTGCGCATACCGAGTGACGGAGAGAGTCCGACACCAATGACGCTTGGCACCTGTCCCCCATCAGCTGAGTCGACAACGGCAACGACCGTTCTAATTTTGGAGCTTCCAATATCCAGACTTGAGATAACACGTTCCTTGGCCATAGGGGTGAGGTGAGAAGTGGGGACAAACGACCGAAATTGATCGATATGCAGAACAACGGTCAGTCTAGAGAAGCCCTAGTAGATGCCGCAACCGAGTGTTGACTACGTTACGTATACAATAAGGCGCAAAAACACTATGGAAAGTAAATTACAGATGATGGATACATAACGAAAAAAAATCCTCATTACTACTTTTGTGTTCATCAAAAAATAGATGTGCACAAAATTTATACGTTGGCTTACCTTAGAGAAGAGAAAGTTGGCTCTGTTTTTCTTCCTCAGACTCAGTTTTCTTCACCGGTTTTTTTGCACCGTACGCGGGACCAGAAAAGGTTGCAGCGTTTTCCGGAGCAGGGAGAAAGTGAGTCTGTCCGTAAGGAGTTTCGAGCATCGATAAAAATCTCTTCATGACGAGGGTGAATCCAAGGTCAGAAAATGTATCGATGATCGGCTTCGGATCAACGCCTGAATAGGCAAGATCCTTGAGCGGCACCTGCATCGTGAGGTCAGAGATAAGGGTAGCCATGCGCTCAGTAAAGAATGCTGAGTCTCTGTCCTTCTCTAGTTTCTCTTTCCACGCCGGTTTCACCTTATCTAAGTTCTCGTACAAATTCTTGATCGAGCCAAACTCTTGCAGCAGGGCTTCTGCAGCCTTCGGACCAATGCCGTGAACGCCTTTGAGGTTATCCGAGTTGTCACCAACGAGCCCCTTATAGGAAGGGATCTGCTCAGGTGTGACGCCGTACTTCTTCCTCACTTCCGCAGGCCCCATGTACTCAGCAGCCTGATATCCCTTATGAGGGATAGCGACACGGATGTTCTCATTGCAGAGCTGAAAGAGATCGCGGTCGCCAGTGACGATAGTGACACGATAACCATGCTTCTCAGCATCACGAGCGTACGCACACGCAAAGTCATCAGCCTCAAATCCACCACCAGAAACGCTCTTGGCGCTAAACGAGTCGATCATCGAAAGCGTACGTGGAACTTGAGGATAGAAATCCTCCGGAGTCGCAGAACGACCAGCTTTGTACTCGGCGTACTCCTTATGACGGAACGTATCCTCATCTGCATCGAAGCAAAAAAGGAGGCTATCTGGCTGCTCGGTTTTCAGGATCATCATGAGCATGGACGCAACGCCGAACGCGGTGTTGGTCTGCTCCCCTCTTCCGTTTTTCATGGTTCTGGGAATGGCCCAATATGCACGGTACATAAGGTGGTGTCCGTCGATAATCACGAGGTGTTTCTTGCTCTGGGTGTTCATGGGGTCATTGTTTCATTCTTTGAGGGTTTCAGCCAGCCGCGCTTGATCTATAGCCAGGTCACAATCCACTGTTCCCGCAACAACCTCGACGTGATCAGAAAGCCAAAAAAGTGTATAATACTTCGATTACTTCAAACAAACCCCCAATGCCCATCCTCTCTCCTGCGTACGACAATAAAATCGCACGCAAGTACTCGGCTCGCACCATCGAGCACAAGGTGGAGAACAAGACTGCTTTTCAGGAGGAGCTTGGTTGGATCGCCGAACCAAAGCAACCAGTCATCTGTATCCCTACGGGAATTACTGATGCACTTGGCGGCGCTCTTTTAGAGCAGGTCCTTCCAGGACTGATGGAACTCCCAGTCGCTATCGTCATTCGAGGACGTGGTTCTAAAAAGTACGGCGAACTTTTTACGAAACTAAGCTCCGGTGCACAGCACCGCATCAGCATCGTTGCTGATGATGAAACGAATGTCCGAAAGATGCTCGCTGGTTCTGATATCGCTCTGTTCTTTGCTGACCATGATGATGACGAGATGCTTGAAAACTGCCTCCGCTACGGCACGGTTCCGGTATCGCTCCAGAAAGAGATTCTGGATAACTACAATCCCGTCCAAGAGAGTGGTAATGCTTTCGTCTTTAACGCAGTGAGTCCGTGGCAGTGCTTTGGTGCACTCGTCCGCGCACTCGAAACGTTCAAGTTCCCATATGACTGGCGCACCATTCAGCGCCACGCGATCGAGAGTATGGACCGTCGCACGGCACCTACCACTGCTGCGTAAAGAAGAACAACTGAAACATCACGCAGTAGTCTCGTAAAAATGCGCGAAGACAGGCTTTGCCTGTCTGGAGCGCTTCAACTTTGAAGGAGAGCCCACGAGAGGAAACCGGAGGTTTCCTTTCGTGATGTCAGAAGTTATCGTCGTCTTCACCCACGATGTTGAGGCCGTTATCACCCTCTTCGTCGGCCGCTTCTTCGTCCTCGCCATCGAAATCATCATCGGCGTCGTCGAGGTCTACGACATCATCATCATCGTCATCGTCGCCGAATAAAGGATGGAGGAGGAGATCTGACATACGTAAGGGGAAAGAAGCTTTCGCCGCGAAGTATAGTCAGAACAGGGGTGGGTGCAAGGCAATTTGACATCTGTGTTAAAGATACGTCCACTTGATTTCCTTAGAAGTCGCGAATTGGTGATGTAGTCTGCGGCTCCTATGAAAAGACTCCTCTCACTCGCGCTCGTCCTCGGCTGCGTCACGTTCGTCTCAGCATGTGGAAAGAAAACCGCAAATACACCTGCACCTGCTGGTGGCACCTCTTCCAGTGTGACCACACTTGAATCATTTGAAACGATCGAGGCAAAGGCAAAGGCAGGAGATGCCAATGCGCAGTTTGAACTCGGTGCGATGTATCACGATGGGCAAGGCGTCGAGAAAAGCTTTCCTAAGGCAAAAGAGTGGTTTGAAAAATCTGCCAAACAAAATGATCCACGCGCGCAGTTCAACCTCGGTGTGATGTACTACACCGGCGAAAGCGTCAAGCAGGACTACAAAAAAGCTCAGGAATGGTTTGAGAAGGCAGCGGTACAAGGCAATACACGCGCACAGTTCAATCTTGGTGTGATGTTCTATAGAGGAGAGGGCGTGAAGCAAAACTTCGAGACTGCCATCAACTACTTCACAAAGTCCGGAAGCCTCGGTTTTGCTGAAGCGCAGTTCAACTTGGGAGTCATGCTCGCGAAAGGAGAAGGATCGGAGATCGATGTCGCACAAGCGTATGCATGGTTTGAGGCAGCTCGCTCATTCGGTAATCAAAATGCTGCAGGTGTCATTACGCAGATCGAGTCTGAGCTGAAGCCTGCTGAAATCAAGCAGCTGAAAGCGTTAGCCGAAGACCTCAAGAAAGAGATCAACGCACGCGTTGCCGCAGCTGTGGCTGCAGGGAAGGCTTTCTAGGTTTTCGCTTCTTCAGAGCAAGTACTTCTTTATCTTCTTTTGATAGCTTCTTCACGGCAGCTTCGCGTTTTCTGGCAGCCCCCAGGGTACGAAATGTTTCGTGGTAGATAAATCGAATAGGAAGACGACTTCGGGTGTACTTCGCTCCCCTGCCGTCGTTGTGCTTCGTCTCACGCGCCGAAAGATCGACACATGTACCGGCATACAAAGAGTCATCCGAACACCGCGCGAGATAAAAGTAGTGAGGCACACACGCAGTATACGTCACTCAACTCTCCACTTCGGAATATTCAGCTGACTGATTTTTTCACGAGCAGAGTCACGAACACTTTCAGCAACCCGAATTACAAGTTCTGTACCGTGCACTTCTACTTTCTGAACACCGATGTCCTGCGCACTCGCAAGAATTGTCTTCACATGCGGAAGAAGTTGCTCAGCCTCACTCACGCTAAGCGGCTTCACAATTCTCGCCAAACCTGCAATTTCATCAACGGCATCGAACAAATCGATATCACCAGAGCGGACAGCCATGAACACATTATACTACTTTTTTTGTATTTGAAAAAAAGCGCCAAACGATAATTCCTCATGAATAGTGGTGGATCGGGTGGGACTTGAACCCACGACCAAGAGATTAAGAGTCTCCTGCTCTACCAACTGAGCTACCGATCCAGAGCCAGCAGAGTCTACGCACAACAAAGCTCTATTTCAAGCTTGGGTCGATATCTGACCCGACAGAGTGTGGTTCGTATGCAGTGGAATATCCTTCGTAAAGGTGAGTCGTTTGCCACTGTTATTTGGCAGGAGCTCAGGGCCTTCAATGCTGTACTTCGCTACTTCGCGCATCATGAGCATGCCACGTCCGTTCGGTCGTTCCAGATTGTCAAAATCAAGCGCCTCGTCAATTTCGTCTTGAACGGAAAAAAGTGTCGTACCCTCATCTTCGATAACGATCTGCAAATGAACGATTCCATTCGTGAGTACGCCACGAAGTTTTACCCTCGCTTCCTTCGTCACATCAGCCTGATTGCCATGGCTTACTGCATTGATAACAGCTTCTTCGATGAGGAGCGCCTTCACACCATCTGACTCAACTCCCGAAATATCCCCCACGATGACGCCAATTCTTTTTGCAATACCTGTTACCTGCGACAAAACGGCAATCGGTAGTTCCGGAAGCTCAGTCTTCGGTCTCGACATATGTTTAGAGGCACTTGCAACGTCCGTTTCCGGAATGCAAATCACATGAGTTTCATGAATGATGATGCCCATACGAAAATTACTGTAGACCGAAATCTACATTCCGCAAGTTCTACAAAACCTTCCTAGGCTTTAAGCGGCCTTCATCGTGTCTTGAGCGCTCCAAAAGGGCTACGGGCAAACCTTCATACCAAGCAAAAAATGGCTGCAAAGGGTCCAAAGTTCCGTTAATCATACGTCCATGGCTGATCTCCTTCATCTCATCAGCCGTCAGTTCCTTACCCGGAAAACTCTTCACGATGTCTTTGAGCGGAATGACGTCAGCCCACATAGCTTCACCGGGAGTTCTGGCGTTCTTTACGTTCCACTCCCCTACTGTCGTTCTCCGAAGTGCGGAGAGATATGCACCGCACCGCATGCTGTCACCTAAGTCATGTGCGAGTGAACGAATATAGGTGCCGGAACTACAGTTCACCGAAAGTTTGAGAATCGGATACGTGTACTCGAAAACTTTGCATTCGCTGATCGTGGTTTCGCGTGCTTTCATTTCTACGTCTTCGCCGCGCATCGCTTTTTTGTACGCACGCTCACCGCCAACATGCACTGCAGAAAATGCAGGCGGCACCTGCTGAATCTTTCCAAGGAATCGATCATCAATGAGAGCCTGAATACGCGACGCATCATCCGGTGGCTGCCATCCTGCTTTTAGTTTCGTCTCAGTGATCGCGCCTTCAGCGTCGTACGTCGTGCTCGTTGCACCCAGTGTGAGCTCAGCAACGTACGTCTTTGGAAGTTTGCCAAAGAGCTCCACAATCTTCAGTGCTTTTGCACCAACTGCAAGCACCATGAGGCCATCAGCAAGTGGATCAAGTGTTCCGAGGTGGCCGATTTTCGGCTCCCCAAAAGACTTGCGAACAATAGCTACAACGTCGTGACTTGTGGGTCCGCGTGGTTTGTCGATGAGGAGAAATCCGTGGCGCATCGCGGAGGATGATAGCGGAGAACCCAGACAGTGGTACGCTAATGGCCATGATGCAGCTAAGTTTGAGTTGGGATTTGTTCATCGTCGTCTTCTTCGCCATCGTGATGAGCTACAGCTTCATCATTGGTAAACAGAAGTCGATGAAGATCATCGTAGCGGCCTATATCTCGGTTATTGCTGTGCAAGGTATTGGTAATGTGCTTGCCCGCGTCCTCATGAATTCGGGCATGACCATGGAGTCGATGGGCATCCCCGTTGATGTCACGATGATCGCTCTCGCAAAGATTTTTCTGTTTGCACTGTGCATCATCGTCTTCGTACTCCGCTCAGGTATTGATGTCTCGTACGACAAAGACGCAGGCTCAGTTTTGAGCATGGTCTACACCGGCTTGTTTGGTTTCTCGACAGCGGGGCTCGTGGTTTCAACAATTCTAACCTACGCAGCAGGTAGCGGTATTTTAGACTCCACTCTCGCAGCGCACGGAACCATCGTGCCACTCGCGGCAGGCTCAACGCTGATGCAACTCATGATTTTGAATCAAGACTTGTGGTACACGCTTCCCGCTTTTCTCATCATCGCTTTAGGTTTCTTGCATAATGACTAATTGCATTGGAAAGTTTGCTTTCCATATACCGAAATGCACTTGTGGACAGACGATTCTCGCTAGATAATGGCATACGTTTCCTCTCACCAAATCTCTCTATGAAAAAATTTCTCGCACAAGTATCCGGTGCATTTGCCGCAACGCAGATGGCCGTCGGTACGGCTTTCGCGCAGCTTCCTGATCCTTCTCCGATTCCAGGTCTTCCAGACGAAGCAAACGTCGGCGACATCAAGACGCTCATCGTGAACATCGTCACAACGGTGCTCGACTTCGTACTCCTCATCGCTGTGGTGTACGTCATCGTCGCCGGTATCCGCCTCATTGTCTCCGGTGGAGACGAGGCTCAGAAAGATAAGGCAAAGCAGACGATCATCTACGTGATCATCGGTATCATCGTGATCCTCTTTGCTCGCGTTATCGTTTCTCTCGTCAACAGCCTATTCACGTCCTAATCAAGGACATTACTACGAAATCAAACCCTTCCACGTGGAGGGGTTTTTATTTGCTATGTGACTACGACTTTCTTGTCTGAACCGTCGGCACAACATCTGTCATGACGGATGCCACTTCCTCTTCGGCACGCTTCGGCTCTTGGACGAGAGTAGGCCTCAGCGGATCTTTCACCCACACTGCTTCCGGCGTCACCTCGATGACATCTGCCATGGGCAGCGGCTGGCGCGCGATGAAAAACTTACGAGGAAATATCCATTCAGTGATGAAGTGTCGAGTATTGAATTGAACATCGCCACAGATACCAAGATTACGGTTCGTATCTTTCGTACGAATCACCTGTCCGATGACACGGCGTGGATCTTCCAGTGCGGACTTCAGACGAATAAGTTCATCAGGAGGACTCAGACAGTCCTCACTTCTGATATGTACCCTTGTTCCCCAGGCGGTGATATCAATGCACTGTAAAAAGACGTCATGACCTGAAAACGTGGAGAGGACGAAAAAACCAAGCACGCGCCCAGTATCAGGTTCTATCAGCGGATATTCTAAGAACCCAACCGTCTGCTGTGTGCCATCATCCACGACTTGGATACCCCTGACCTGTGACGAACGAAGATGCATGTCCCCTACTATACTCCGATCAAGTCACGGTAGTCTGGAGCAGATGCAATCACAAAGACTTCGCTCGGCAGGGCTCCTCACCATCGTCGCACTGGGTACGCTACTACGGATGCTGTATGCGCTACGAACGCCATACTGGATGCACGCATATGACTGGCAAGGCCACCACCAGTACATTCGGTTCCTCTTTGAAAACGGACATCTTCCGGCTGCGACATTCGGCTGGGAGACATTTCAGCCGCCCTTGTACTACGTCCTCTGCGCGCTCTGGCTAAAGTACACAGCATTTCTGGGATTCGGTTACGGGTCACTGCAAATCATCTCCGTGACGATGTCGATCATGACGCTTCTCGTAGGGCTTTGGATCGGAACAATACTGTTTTCAAAAAACGACACTGGAGCACTGATATTCGGCCTGCTCATCGCAGTATTTCCGGGGCTCATCGTGCTATCATCGCAAATCACCAATGACGGACTTCTGACGCTGCTGCTCTTCATCGTGATCGGACTGCTACTCCGATGGAAAGAATCTAAGCGAACACGAGACGTCATGGCTGCAAGCGTCGTACTGGGTCTTGCACTGCTCACAAAGAGCACGGCGCTCCTGCTTCTGCCTGTGCTTGCGCTCAGCATTCTGACTGCAGCAAACATATCCTGGAAACGTAGGGTGGCTGTCTTCGGCGGATCCATCATTCTCATCACGATCATCGCAGGCTGGTTCTTCGTGCTCCGATTTGGCATCGAAGGACAAACCTCCATCGTTGGCAATGATTCAAGCACGCATGAGCTGATCACTGTTCCGCTCAGACTACGCGACTTTGTCACATTCAACCCTTTCACGACGATTCACTTTCCATTCACCGATGATCTCACGACACCGAGGCGTGAGATTCTGTTTGAGCATCTCTTCAAAACTGCACACTTTGGACATCACTACTTTGTGCCGATGCGACTTGCTTCACTCCTCCTGCTGTCCGGAATCGGGATGCTTGTGATGATGCTCATCGGCATGCGATCACACCACTTGCGTGGAAGAATGATGCTTCTGTCTATCTGTACAGTCATGATCATAGGAATCGTACTTCATCGCTTTCATACGCCATCCGTCGCAAATGAAGATTTCCGCTTCATCGTTCCTATCATCATTCCAATCATCGCGTTTTCCGTTCATGCCGCCATCGAATCACGCAGGAAATA
>JAYTPR010000085.1:0-2390 GCA_043747095.1 Candidatus Peribacterales bacterium | reverse complement strand
GTGATTGCGACTGTCATGTTCTTCGTCGCCGGTGGAAATATCCTTCACCTTTTTCTCGGTGCCGCTGCCGCGGGGCTTCTTGGTCTGCCCGTCATTCTCAATAAGGATTACATCCGAAATCGATTCACCGTATTTTTGCATGT
The DNA here is from genome assembly GCA_043747095.1 of Candidatus Peribacterales bacterium. GTDB lineage: Bacteria > Patescibacteriota > Gracilibacteria > Peribacterales > Peribacteraceae > JAGORY01. Next base: position 2,247 of record JAYTPR010000085.1, on the reverse strand, counting down.
TCTCTTTAATCCAGATGACATGACGTACCGCGAAGGTATCGGATTTCAGGTCTATCAAGCCCTTATCGCCATTGGTAGCGGCGGCATGTTCGGTGTCGGGTACGGAAAATCCATTCAGAAATTTGGTTACTTGCCGGAGGTGCAATCGGATACTATTTTCTCGGCCATGGCCGAAGAGCTCGGCTTTCTTCGTCTTCTCATCGTCCTCTCGTTGTACGGTATCTTTGTCTACCGCGGCTACCGTGTAGCGCGTAATGCCCCAGATCGCTTCGGCCTTCTCGTCGCTACTGGCATCACCACGTGCATCGCGTTCCAAACACTTCTCAATATCTGCGTGAACCTTTCGCTCTTCCCTATCACCGGTCTCACGTTGCCATTCATTAGTTACGGAGGATCGTCGCTCCTCGCAACACTCGCTGGTGTTGGTGTGCTTCTCAATATTTCTATGCACTCCACAGAAGAAGATGTTTCCATTCGTCGCAGTCGCAGAACAGAGCATTCGTCAGCCATGCGCCGCTTCATTCACCGCTAGTCCATGACACAACGCGTCATCATCTTTTCCGGCGGAGGCTCCAGTGGTCACCTCATGCCCTCTCTCGCCGTTGCTGACGCAGTGGTGAAGAAAAACCCTGAGTGGATACCCATGTTCATCTGTTCATCGCGCGCCGATGAAAAAGAGGCACTGACTGCAGCCGGACAAAAATACGTCATCATTCACGCTGGCAAATTCCCACGCGGATTTTCTCTACGAATCATCACATTCCCGATTCTCTTTGTCGTTTCATTCATCGAATCATTCATACACGTACTGCACGCACGCCCTGCACTCATCATGAGTAAAGGTGGGTTTGTGAGCGTACCCGTCTGTCTTGCGGGCTTCGTTCTGCGTGTTCCAGTTGTTCTTCATTCATCTGACAGTGTTCCCAGTCTGAGCGATCGTATTATTGGACGCGTTGCGCAGACTATTTGCACCGGTTTTCCAGAGTCAGCATTCCCCAGTTCTCTGCAGAAGAAAGCCGTGCAAACAGGTAACCCGGTGCGTCCTTCAGTCTTCGAGGGCTCGCATGCGGCAGGTCAGCGCATTACCGGTTTTTCTGGTCGTCGTCCGGTACTCATGATTATTGGCGGTAGCCAAGGATCAGTCGCACTCAATGAGGCGATTGAAAAGAATTTCCAAGCACTTCTCGATCTCGCGGATATCATTCATCTCACCGGCGAAGGGAAGATGATCAATCGTCAACATGCTCGGTATTTCCCTCGCACAACGGTGCTCGCAGAATTGCCGCACCTCTACGGATTTGCAGACCTCGTCGTCACACGCGCTGGAGCAGGAGTTCTCTCCGAGCTTGCCGCTCTCAAGAAAGCAGCCATCGTTGTGCCGCTCCCTGGTGTCGCGCATGATCATCAAGTAAAAAATGCAGAATTCCTCGCCGCACGTCAGGCTGTGGAATTTTTATCACAAGATCGCCTCTCGGACCTTCCGTTCGTCGTGAGCACACTTCTCAGTGATGCCGCACGTCGAGCAACGATGGGTGAAGCCCTCTCTAGGGCTCTCCCGGCTGATGCAGCGGCTAAAGTCGCGGACGTTATTTTGGAACAGTTGGTGTCTATTTGATTTCATCTTGGAGGTCCTCACTCCGGCCTGCGGGCCACCTCTCTCCATTGAGATGGAGAGAGGAAATGTTTGGGATACTCGAAACGGAGCTCCCCTCTCCTGCAAGGAAGAGGGGCAGGGGGGTGAGGACCTTCTGGACGTTTTTCATCAGAAGAGCTAGAATCCTAACCCGTTTTAACCCCAATTTCTTATGAAGAAAATTGCCATCATCACCATGACTCTGTCGCTCGGACTTCTTGCCGCATGCAACAAGTCAACGACGACAACAACAACCAATCCTTCTTCCACATCTTCTTCTAGCTCTTCCTCCATCGACGCCATGTCTTCCTCCTCCAAGTCAGCCGGTTCCGTTCAGTGGGATGGCACTCTTCTCAAAGGTAAGCATCAGGTCGTACTCAAGACGAACAAAGGAGATATCACACTCGAGCTCGATGCTGACACCGCACCAAAGACGGTGACGAACTTCGTGTCACTCTCCAAGAGCGGTTACTACAACGGACTCACATTCCACCGCGTTATCCCAGGATTCATGATCCAGGGTGGCGACCCAACCGGTAACGGTACGGGTGGTAAGAGCGTCTTCGGTGAAATGTTCGAGGATGAAATTGATCCAGCATCCGCGACGTACAAGA
>JAYTPR010000084.1:0-3191 GCA_043747095.1 Candidatus Peribacterales bacterium | reverse complement strand
AGAAACAGCTGCAATAGCCGTTAGTACATTTCGTCTCTCTTCCCTGATTTTTCCTCTCGGAACACCGCAATAACTGATCTTGGTGCTAATTTTCTTTCCAAGCTCAGAAGCGATGGTTCTTTTCACTGAAAGTTGGACGATCAGATCTTCAAAATTATTTGCAATTAGTATTGGTCTTTTCCCTCCATTTGCTTTTGGATATGGTTGAATGCGAAAAGTGCCCTGCCTATAGGTATTTGTCTGGATTCGTTTGCCTAAGTCACCCATCAATCTTCTTATCATGGTTCCCATTTTTTCTTCTAACTCTTTTTGTGTTGCAATCCCAAGCTGACGAGCGTGTTTGAGTAATGAGTAGTGATCATTTTTTCGAGTATTTCTAAGCAAAGTTCTACTGAGTACCGAAATGCATGCCTTCGTAAGTAAGTCATTCGATGCAGCCTCTTGGAGCAAGGTCATGAAAAATCAGGGCAAGGTCTGTCAACCGATTTCCTTTCGGAACGCGGCTGACAGAAAATTTGGGTGAAGATTCTCCTTCCAGACTCTGAGATTCGACCTGAGGTCTTCATCTCGGCATACCAGTACTCGGTATGCAGTCTTTTGGGGTTCACTTCCATGCGAGCCTGCACTTTGTGGTGGAGATCTAGCATGACTCCATTTTAGAGGATGGAGCCTTGGCACTCTGTACTACTGACTGCTAATGAGCAATTGTGGAAAGTAAAATATGTTACGAAGCAAGAATGTCGCAGAAAGACAAAAACCGCCCCATTCCCGAGGCGGTTCTTCATCGTGAATCCTCTGTTTACATTGCCTTCACAGCATCCATCGGCATTGGCCTGCCGCCATCCTGCTGCTGCTTCAGCATCTCCGAAGCAAGCGGGATAACGACATTCTGACGGTAGAAGTACTGCTCACCTCCTTTGATGTCTTTAATCGGGAACGTAAGGGACGGGATGAGGAGCTCTTGGTTCGTGTTGTTGTCGTACTTGTAGTACACCGAGTAGCCCATGACTGGTGTGCCGAGTGTGACCGTTGCGGTCTTCGTCTCGGTTCCTGCATCTGGTGCCCATCCGTACTGATCAAGCGTGGAAAGATAATCCATGATCTGCTTTTTGTCCGTGACGCCTGCGTACTCAGACTTAGCGTAGTCACGAGACATGAGTCCGTAGACGTTCATGATTTTGCGTGACTTCACGTGCACACCGATGGAGATACCAAACGGCATACCGGACTGGTCAGACACTGCGTTACTGTCGATGACGAGTGGATACAGAACGCGCATCTGATCTGGAATCCAGACATCGTTCTTGTTGGTTGCGCGGTCATAGTCACGCTTCCACTGCATATCTACGGTTGGCGTACCGTAGTGCGTCATATCGATCGCGTGATCCTTGATAAATGCATTCGCTGCGGCGATGAGCTGATCCTCAGACGGAACATCCGAAAGCTTCACGCGCTCGGCTGCAAAACATGCATCGGTCTGACACTTGCTCTGCGGCCACTGGTCCCACTGAGCGTCCAGGCTTACGGATGTATCACGCAGGTTCACGTTCATCTGGTAACCGTAGGGCTTATTTTGGCTGAAGCTCACGGAGTCCATGTTCATGCCGGCAAACGATGCAAGGTCGATATTGCCGAGGTTCAAACTGTTTGCGAGCCCAGAAAACGGAACAGACTTACTCGCGGTCATGCGCTTGTACACAGCGACTGATGACGATAATTCTGGAAGCTCGCCTTCATACACGTACGTATAGGCAATCATGGGATACGGTGCGATCATCCTGGTATCGGAACCGATACCGATATCGCGACTGTTCATGGCCTGCTCCCCCTGCATCATTGCGGGAGCTACTGCGATTTCCGGAGCTAGAGCGGTTGCGGGTACTTTTGCACCCACAGTGCTATCGCCTCCTCCTCCGGTCCGTGGAGCTGCGGAATCCCCTTTGGAGACATCGGAGAGTGAACCGAAGGCATCTTTGCCCTCTTCTTTCACGCTGTACGAAAAGAGCGCAGAGCCGTCTTGCGTGAACGTCGTCGGCTTCATGTTATTCATAGCGACGAATGCCACCGGGATGACAACAGCGGCTGTGAGCGCTCCACCGAAAGCGTAGAGCCAACGGGAGAAACCTGCAGATGCTGGAGAGGACAACTCTGCTGCGCGATTTTTAAGCTGCATGCGCAGACGTTTCACAAATTCGGTATCAGGCTCCACAGCGGGGTCTGACTTCATGAGTTTTTCGACGAGCGGGATGATGTCCGCTTCGTGCGTCTTGAGCGTTGGGTCGATCTCATAGAGATCGGCGAGGAAAGTCTTGAGTGAAGTTTTCATAGAGAATGCGGGAAAAGAAGAAGTAACAGGAGTGATGGCAATTTGGTACGAAGTTCTGAGATAGAACGAGAGAAGATGACTTTTGCGTTGCCTTCGGACTTACCAGTGATGTCTGCGATTTCAGCGTAGGAGAGCCCTTCCCAGACTCGTAGCATCACGATCTCGCGTTGGTCTGGAGAGAGAATCTTCATGGCGTCATGCAGCTTCTCTGCATCCATAGATTTTTCTGCGAGAGCACTCGTGACATCCTCTGACGCTAAGTCCCAAATATTTTCGATCGACACGGTCTTCTGTGCGTGTGACCGGTAGAAATCAATAAGTGCATTGCGTGCGATGCGGTAGAGCCACGCACGGAAGACTCCTTTGCTGGGATTGAAAGAGCGAATGGATTCGAGAGCTTTCAGGAATACCGTACTCGTCAGGTCTTCCGCTACTTCACGGCTTAAACATCGGCGGTGCAGATACCGGTACACGGCGTCGACGTGCTGGAGATACAAAGGATCAAAATCCTCAAGATGCCCGTTTTGGCACGACGTGATGTGACCGAGTTCGACGGAGTCCATGGAGGGGAAGACAGTAAGAAGTAGGATTCCTACACAGGGTATAACGGAGATGAGCCGAAAAGGTAACGAATTTGTTGCACGAGCACAAAAAAAGGGGCTCTCTGTGAGCCCCTCAAAGGAGATGGAGGACGATATTACTGAGCCTCAGCCTGCATCTGCAGAGCTTTGATCCTGAGAGCCGTTGCAAAGACCTTGGCGACTTCTGCGCGGTTGGCGTAGCGATATGGATCAAACGTTCCTGTTGCTGGGTCACCCGTCATAATGCCGAGAGCCGAGACCGTACGAACAGTGTCACGCAGTGT
>JAYTPR010000083.1:0-4813 GCA_043747095.1 Candidatus Peribacterales bacterium | reverse complement strand
GATTTTGATGCGGTTGATGATGCCTTCGTAGAACGGTTTTGGGAGGCGTCCGGCTTCATGCATCACGCCGTCGACACGGAAACGAACAATGACGTCTTTTTCTTGCGGCTCAAAGTGAATATCTGATGCCTTGAGTCCCATCGCATCTTCGAAGATTTCCTCCAGCATTTCCGGAGCGACTTTCTTTTGTTTTTCCATGATCGCCTGAAAGCGTGTGGCGAGTGGTTTGTGGTAGAGCGCGAATGAACCTGCGATGGCGTTCTTTGGTGCGTAGACGAATGTCACTTTGCCGGTGAATTTCTTTACGACTGCTTTGGAGCCCTTGGCCCAGAAACTTTTTTTGCCGCCGGCCTTCACGGCGGCTTTACCGGTCGGTACGTATTGCGACTGGCCGACGTTTGCTTTCACCGCTTCCTCAAGTCCTTCGTATCCCGGGTCGGAGGTTGCGACAGTGATTTCTTTTTCCGGAACGTACGCCACGGCAACGGCACTCACGGTGCGGGCAAAATCTTCTGGTAGTACCGCGATCACGTCACGTGTCGGAGATTTGCCGATGATGTCATAGAAAGGCAGTTTGTAGTGCTCAGCGAGAGCGTTCTCGAGTAGTTCTGAGGTGAGAAGCCTGCGCTCCGAGAGGATGGTTCGTAGTTCTACGCGGCGTTCCTCAGCTTCTTTCAAAACTTCTTTCAGCTCGTCTTCACCCAGGTAGCTTTGGGCGACGAGGATCTTGCCGAGTTCTTGGTTGGTGAGAGCCATAGAATTTTTAGAGGGCGGATTTCACTCGCTCGAGAATCTCGGCGATGGGCGTATTGGACTTCACGAAATAATCCACGGCACCAAGTGCCTTGGTCTTTGTCCTGTCTTCGTCTTGGCCCAGGTTACTGAGCACAATGACCGGTACTTTGAGTTTCTTGCTTTTCATCTCTTCCAGCACGCCAAAGCCATCCATGATCGGCATGATCAAGTCCAGAAGCACCATGTCATATTTGCCGTTTGCGAGTTCACTCAGTGCGTCTTGGCCGTTCATGACGACTTTCGTCGTGAAGCCCTGCGCTTTCAGCTTCATCTCCAGAGCATGCGAAAGCGGGCGTTCATCTTCCACGATCAGGATGTTTTTCCCGTTCGGAACCACAGCCTTTTTGATCGGCGCCTCAGCGGGCGCTGCCTTATCCTCTGGGACAGGTGTGGATTTGGGTGTCATAAATCCTAGTATTGTAGCATAGATGAGCCACTTTCACAATATCCGCCTAGCAGGTAGACTCCTCGGCGTGCCCACCCCCTCAAAAAGGCGCGCTTTGCTCTCGGTTGCCGATAAAGACGGCATCGTTGAGTTTGCCAAAGTGCTGCACGGGGCTGGTTTTGAGATTATTTCGACTGGAGGCACTCAAAAAGCGCTAGAGGATGCCGGAATTCCGGTGACGTATGTTGAAAAAGTAACCGAGTTCCCAGAGGCATTTGGCGGACGTGTGAAGACCATGCACCCGCTCATCATGGGCGGCGTTCTGTATAAGCGCGACGATGCAGGTCAGGTTGCCGAAGCCGGAAAGCTCGGCGTTCTTCCGATCGATGTCATCGTGGTGAACCTGTATCCGTTTGCGAGCACGATCCAGAAAATTGGCTTCACGCCGGAGCCAGGAAAGGCGCTACCAGATGCTGCGATCGAGCAGATCGATATCGGTGGACCGACACTCATCCGCTCCGGAGCCAAGAACCATTCATCCGTCACCGTCGTGTGTGATCCGAAAGATTACGCACGCGTTTCGGAGCAAATGAAAAAAACTGGAGACACCACACTTGAGCTAAGGCGCGAGCTCGCTGCAAAATCTTTTTTGCATACGTGTGCGTACGATGCGCTCATTGCCGAACAGATGGCAGGAGGTCTTGCCGATGATGTGCTTCTGACGAACGGACGCGCTCTGCGATACGGTGAAAATCCGCATCAGTGGGGCAAGTTTTTTGAGATTCACGGTTCCCCGCAGCAGAGCTGGAAACAGCTTCAGGGCAAGGAACTCAGCTATTTGAACCTGCTTGATGGTGACGCCGCATGGCGCATGGTGTGCGAGTTCGAACAAGCAACGACTGTGATGGTGAAACATGCCAACCCGAGTGGCATTGCATCGGATGCGACGATCGAGAATGCATTCCAAAAAGCATATGACACAGACAGACTTTCTGCGTTCGGTGTCATCATCGCGCTCAACCGTCCGTGCACGAAGACCGTTGCAGATAAAATCATCGATCAGAAAATTTTCGTCGAGGTAATCTTGGCTCCGACATTTGATCTTGATGCTCTTGAAGTCCTTAAGAGTAAGCCAAATATCAGACTTCTCTCCATGGGTGATACGAGGTTTTCTGAGAACGTCATTTATCGTTCTGCGTTCGGCGGCATGCTCGTGCAGAACGATGACGTGCGCGTGCTCAGCAAGAAAGACCTGACGTGTGTCACAAAGAAACAACCGACGGACAGCGAAATGCGCGATCTTCTTTTCGCATGGAAAGTCGTGAAGCACGCTAAGTCTAACGCCATCGTGCTTGCGAAAGATTCCACCACTGTTGGTATCGGTTGCGGTCAGACGAGCCGTGTAGATTCCACATGGATCGCACTCAAGCGTGCAGGTGTACAAGCCAAAAACTCGGTACTCGCGTCAGATGCATTCTTTCCGTTTTCGGATGCCATCGAAGAAGCTGCGAAGCAGGGAATTTCGGCAGTTATTCAGCCCGGAGGTTCTGTCCGCGACGCTGAAGTTTTTGCACGCGCCGATGAACTCGGGCTTGCGATGGTGACAACCGGTGTTCGTGCGTTTCGTCACTAAATCATGACGAGAGCGAAAAAAATCCAGCTCATTCTCAGCGGATTGGTTTTTGGTATTGCACTCATTCTTTTGATCGTTCCAAAAATGTCGCTTGTTCAACAAACGACTGAAGCGCCGAGTCGTGTTCCTGGTGCGCGAAGTGCTGTTTCTTCATCGTTTGTTTCAGAGCTTACGGAAGCCATGTTTTCAGTAATCCACGTCGTGGATGGTGACACGATCGACGTGCGTGATGCCGCCGGAAAAACCGAACGAGTGAGACTTGTCGGCATCGATACACCGGAGACCGTAGACCCGCGAAAAGAGGTGCAGTGTTTTGGCAAGGAAGCGAGTGCGTACGTGAAAAAAATTCTTGATGGAAAAACAGTGACGATGGAAGCGAAGCCGGATGAAGACAGAGACTCGTACGGGCGTCTGCTTCGATATGTTTTTGTGGAGGAAAAAGATATTGGGTTAACTCTGCTTTCCGAAGGCTATGCGTTCAGCGTGTGTAAAAAGTTTCCACATGCGAAGTGCGAAACGTATGAAGCTGCAGCCAAAAAAGCAGAGTCTGCACAACTCGGTTTGTGGAGTGCTTGTCGAAAATAGTTGATAAACATTTCTAAGAAGGGGAGCATGTTCGGTTAAGAACCGCACTCTGTGCCTCTCGCGCTCTCTGTGTCCTGTCCGGGTGAACTCGGAGACAATCTGCCCGCAATCGAGCAGCTCAAAGACAGGCTGTTTCAGCATGAGCAGTGTTGCGTGGAGAGCGTTGGATGGGTGCACGGATTTGTGGTGCGACTGCAGGCGCAGTCACTTGAAGGAGTGAAGGCACTTCTTGCAGCAGAAGGTTGTACCGTTGATCGCATCACTGAGCAGCATTATGACTGGCCGACGTCTTCACGAGATACGCAGCAACACTGGAGGCATAGAGAGCCGTGGAATCAGCCGCAGGCGGTCGCTGAGGCTGTCATAGAGCCAGTCCCAGAGCCAAAAAATCAGCCAGAACAATTAGTGCCGGCTGCACCGGAGCCGGAGCCTGTGATCCTACAGTTTCCAGTAGCCGCATAACAAAAAACCTCCCGTGCGGAAGGTTTCCTGTTTTTGTAGCGATGATTAACCTTCGATCTTGCTGAGGACTGCCTTGAGCTTGTTACCTTCTTCGTCTTTGATTTTGTCAGCGGCGAAGTCAGGTGTTGCTGCGAGAGCCTCGTTTGTCTCCGGCATTTCGAACGCTTCTTTTGATGCTTCTGGCATTTGTGCGTGGGGGAAGAAAATACTGATTCAATTATCGTCCGAATGAATGCAGTGTCAATGAAATGATGAGGGGAGGTGTTAATCTTGCAGGTTTTTTGCCTGAAGTTGGTCCTCACCTCCCGACCTCCTCTCCTTAGGCAGGAGAGGAGGGGGCCTTTGTATTCAGTGAAAATAGAGTTCCCCTTCTCCAGCGGATGGAGAAGGGGTTAGGGGATGAGGATCGTGGCGCACGCCGCCGTTCGGAGCTGTGCTGTACAATTCCTGTAGTATCATTTTTCACTTATGTCTAAGCCCATCTTTGCCGGCCTGAACCGCAGCGTCTTCGATGACGCGAATCCGTCACCGTATGCGGATGGCCTCAAGAAAGGCGTGGATGAAGCGCTGGTACGTATGATCAGTGCTGAGAAAAAAGAGCCACAGTGGATGCTGGATCATAGGCTTCTGTCCCTCAAGATTTTTCAAGAAAAGCTGATGCCCACGTGGGGTGCGGATTTATCGAAGTTGGATCTCGACAACATTATTTACTACGCATCTGCTGGTGCCAAAGAGACGGATGACTGGGCCGAAGTGCCCGAGGAGATCCGTAAAGTCTACGACCGGCTCGGCATTCCGGAAGCCGAGCGCAAAATGCTTGCCGGAGTCGGTGCGCAGTATGAGAGCAACATGGTGTATCACAAACTCAAAGAGCAATGGGAGAAGCTCGGCGTTATTTTTTTGGATATGGACGTGGCACTACAGCAGCACGGAGATTTGGTGAAAGAATATTT
>JAYTPR010000082.1:0-2771 GCA_043747095.1 Candidatus Peribacterales bacterium | reverse complement strand
AGAATTGCAAACCGTCTTGTTCGTTCGATTCGTGATTTCGCGCAAGTGAATGAGGAAAAGACGGTGTCGACTTCACGCGTAAAGGCAACGCTTGGCTTACTTGGTATTGATGAGCGCGGACTCGATACGACGGATCGTTTGATCCTGCTTACGGTCATTGAAAAGTTTTCCGGTGGCCCAGTCGGACTCGGTTCACTCTCTGCGGCACTCTCCGAAGAAGAGGAGACACTCGAAGATGTGTACGAACCGTATCTCATTCAGTGTGGCTTTCTGCATCGCACGCCGAAGGGACGCGCGGTGACGAAACTAGCGTATGAGCTATTGGGGATGGATATGCCGGAGGGAGCACAGCAATTGTTCTAATGTTTTCCCCGTAGTCGCAACTTTTTATCGTGCGAAAATTGTGTGACGATATCTTTGCTTCCCGCAGCCGGGACGCGGCGTCCCGGTCTACGGGGGATGAGGTCTGGAGAAGCTGTCCGGTCGTAGATAATATATTTACTTTATAGTCAGCATTTTTTGGATTTCCTCTAATATTTTTTTCTTAAATTCAGTCGCTGAAAACTTTTTCGCCTGATTCAGAAGTACCTCTTTCGAATACTTTTTGTGTTCGAGTTTCTTCATTGCTTCTTGCAGGGAAGCTGACGTTGGTTCGCTAAAAAATTCACCAGTCTCTCCATCGATCATCGTCTCAAGCGCGCCACCGGAACGGAATGCGACGACCGGAGTTCCTGATGCCATGGCTTCCAGTGGAACCAGTCCAAAATCTTCATCACCGGGAAACAGAACTGCTTTTGCATTTGAATACAAATCTTTGAGTTCATCACCTTTTCTCCAGCCATAAAATTCCACAGTTTTTCCTGCGAGAGATTTCAGTCGCTGCATATCCGGTCCTTCGCCGACGATTTTCAGATGTACGCCGAGTGCGTTCGCAGCCTCGATTGCGAGATCGATTCTTTTGTATCGAACAAGTGACGACACAACGAGAAAATACTCAGGATGCTGCATCGCAGGTTTTGCTGATGGAGGCGTAAACCAGAAATCATCAACCGGCGGATAGACGACGTGGCTTTGCTTTCTCCAGTAGAGCTCGACTCGGCGTTGTACGGCCTTGGAGGCTGCAAGGAGCGTATCAGGCCTATCCGCAGTTTCGGCGTCCCAGATGCGAAGTGTGTGGAATACACGTTGCAGATACCACTGACGAAGTGGTCCCAAGATTCCACGACCAGCTTCGCGTTGCACATCGTGTGTGCGGTCCCACAAGTAACGAGCAGGGGAGTGAACGTAACACAAATGTTTCGGTGCAGAATTTGTGATGATGCCGTGAACGAATGCAGATGACGTACTCAGTACGAGATCGAAGCCTGAAAAATCCCATGCTTCGACGGCTCGTGGAAATTTTTTGAGATAGAGATGATGGTTGTATCCGAAGACAGGATTGATCGTGCTCGTTCGCACGCGTTCGCGCGGAAACCATTCGCCCAGCTTCTTCTCGTCGTACAAGAGCGTATAGATCGGCGCGTCCGGAAACATGTCCGCAAGAATGCGAAGCACGCGTTCGGCGCCGCCGCGCATGGTCAGTAATTCGTGAACCAAAGCGATTTTCATACGAAGCTTAGGAAGTTCGCCTGCCCTGAGCGATCCCGCGTATGCGAGAGAGTCGAAGGGTGGACGAGTGCGATCTTCATCACGCAGATGATAGCGGATTCAGGCGATGGGGGACTGGACTGCCTTCGCGATTTTGGCAGCCAGGAAGCGCGGTACAAGGCGTGTGCCGAAGACGCTGAGCTTATTCCTGAAGCCTGCGACGACAAGCGGCTTTCCTTTGAGCATCGCGCGGTAGCCGATTTCTGAGACCGTCATCGCGTCCATGAGCGAAGACTTAAAGAGGCGCGAACCCTGCATCCCGGCACCGGTTTCGAATCCGGTTTTCGTCGGACCGGGGCAGAGACACGTCACGGTGACGCCGGTACCTTTCAGTTCTTCGTTAAGCGCGATCGAAAGGCTCATCACATACGCTTTGCTGGCGTAGTACACGGCCATGAGCGGACCCGACGCGAACGCGGCGGTGGACGCGACGTTGAGGACTTTGCCGCTGCCACGCTTCACCATGTCCGGAAGAATCATTTTCGTGAGCTCGGTGAACGCCAGAATATTCACGTCGAGAAGTTGTTTCTCATGGTCGTATGTCGTTTCATGGAATTTTCCGTACGCGCCGAAGCCGGCGTTGTTGATGAGAATGTCGACTATGATGTTCTTTTCCTTCACTTCTTTCAAAAGTGATCCGACGGCATCCTTCTGCGATAAATCGTGTGCCAAGACGGTTGCACGGATGCCATATTTTGAAGAGAGTTCTTTTGCCAGAGCCTCCAATTTTTCTTTGCTACGGGCGACCAAGACAACATCGTGTTTATCGGCCGCAAGCAGCCACGCGAACTTTTCGCCGAGTCCGCCGGAGGCGCCGGTGATGAGAGCGGTACTCATAGGAGGAGCTTGAGAATGGAATCGAGTAGTAGCGGAAACGACGTGAAGCCTGCGCGACTATTCAGATGCTGTCCGCCCGAAATCACGCTGACGGATGCACCCGTATGATCGGCAAGCGTTCGTGCATGCGTAAGCGGAACGTACGGATCATCGCCTGAGTGCAGAATCGAGATCTTGCCAGCTTTTCGTTTGATCCTTTCCCAGTCGAACGGATGATCGATGAATGATGCGACGAGCGGATCGAAGTCATTGCCCATCGGTTCAGAGACCGGAGCGACGAGAAACGA
>JAYTPR010000081.1:0-2298 GCA_043747095.1 Candidatus Peribacterales bacterium | reverse complement strand
AAACCGCTTGGAGCGTGGTGAGGATCCATACGGCATTTGGGTCATCCTCCTCAATATGATCAAGAACGTCACGCTCGTGTGGGCAGCGCTACAAGAGGGGATTCGAGATGATAAGAGTATCGCGAGTGCTGCAGGTATTCACTTCTTTGCGGTGCGCGGACTCTTGCCTCTCGCAAAGTCACTCGATGCCACTCGTATTCGTCAGCTTGTGAACTGGGCGACCGACGCAGACCTTGCCCTCAAAACCGGTGGCTACCATTACACCGCAGAAAAACAGGGCGAGATCATCGCACTCACCGAACGAGCAATTCTACTGTGTCGATAAAATTTTCACTACCGCAGCTGCGACGCGGCGTCGCAGAGCGTGATGGGAGTGAATACTCCATAAGTCCGGGACGCGGCGTCCCGGCTGCGGAAAGCAAAGATTAAAAGGACTGTATCTGAGACAAGATCGCTTCTTCCTCAGTCTGTTCTTTTTTAAGGTCCTCCTGCTCAGCCTCTCGGCGCTTCTCTTTCTGTGTCCGAATTTTCTGTTCCATGGACTGCACACTGGCAGCTCCGGAAACTTGCGACATCTCTTTTGAGTACTTGGCATCGATAGCCGCAAGTTGCTTCTTCTCACTGGAAAGGATGTCCTGAAGATTCTTCAGTTGCTCAGGCGTCATGATCGGCAAGATGTTGATCCAGTACTGCCGCTCTTCGTTATTCATGCTTTCCGATCCCTGAATCAGCACCAACATCGCTGCAAACTTTTCCTGTACCTCTGGCGGAATAACGAGGCCGGTTGCAGCAGGCTGGGCTCCTGTTACCGGTGTTGTTGTCTGATCATCGGCCATGGTCGTATCTGAGTATACAGAAAAAGGCGCATGACGAATGGGGCTAAGTATCGCTTAGGCGACCTTCACCACTTCGTACTTAAATTTACCGGCAGGAGCAATGACATCGACGATATCACCCTTTTCACGACCGAGCAGAGCCCGGCCGATAGGGGATTCATTACTGATCTTGTGCTCGATTGGGTCAGCTTCCATGGAGCCCACAATCGTGTAGGTCTCAGGCTCGTCATCATCCGTCTTGTTGCGGACAGTGACGATGGAACCGATGTCGATGGCAGCTCCATTTGCAGTTTTCGCAGATGGAGCATGCTCGGTGATAATGCGTGCATTCTTGGACTGCTTCTCAAGTTCGAGGATGCGTCCCTCTACGAAGGCCTGTTCGTTCTTGGCTTCCTCGTATTCGGCGTTCTCGGAAAGGTCTCCGTAGGAGATGGCTTCCTTGAGGCGAGATGCGATTTCTCCGCGCTTCGTTGTTTTCAGATAATCCAATTCGTCTTTCAGCTTTTTCAAGCCTTCCTTGGTAATGAGCACTTCTTCGCTATCAACGAATGTGCCGCCAGTCTGAGTTTGTGGAGTTGTCATAGCCCGCAGATTGTAGGTGAGGGGATTCGCGGCCACAAGAGAAAAAATGGCTGCAGAGGAAATCCTCCCTCTGCAGCCGGTTGCCAGTTGTCCGGTAGAACTCTGTAATCTCAACCTCCAGCGTTGATCTTCGTGCGAACCTCTTTGCGGTGCACAGCGACATCGCTTGGGGCTTCGATCCCGAGACGCACATTGCGCCCCTGAATCTTGAGAACGGTGATGACGATATCGCCATTGATGACGATGGTTTCACCACGCTTCCGACTCAGAACCAGACCTCCACTGTCTTCGCCAACGTCTTCGTCGGCAGAGCCAGCATCGAGCTGTGGTGAGCCAGAGAGTTCACCGCGGCGGATGGAGACATCGAGTGGGGCTGAAGTTTTCAGCCGCACAGTGTTTCCAGCCACCCCGACCACTGTCACGACGATACAATCGCCGATCCAAATGATCCCATTCAACTGACGTGAAAGAACGAGCATCGCGGACCTCCATGGTAATGCGACGGTACCCTGTAGACAGGCGGGACGGCGTCCTAGCCGAACACAGAATCCTGTTATATGAGTACCTGCGTATTCTACAACGTTCTAAAAATATGATCAAGTAATATCTTGTATGAAATGTCAAACTTTTTGGCATCCAGAAGCCGTGTTTGCTTTCCAAACGAGGATTGATTCCACCCACCCTTCTCTCTACACTGCCCGAGACCTATGACCCCCGAAAAAGCATCATCATACGACGCATCGAAAATCCAAGTTCTTGAAGGACTTGAGCCTGTTCGCAAGCGACCCGGAATGTATATCGGTTCTACCGATCAGCGAGGTCTTCATCACTGTGTGTACGAAATTGTCGATAACTCCATCGATGAAGCGATGGCCGGCCA
>JAYTPR010000080.1:0-2175 GCA_043747095.1 Candidatus Peribacterales bacterium | reverse complement strand
ATACTCCATGCGTAGGAATCAATTTCGATTTCACCTCTGTGAGCAGCATCTCCGGATTCACCAGGAACAGTGTCGAGTTTCAGAAACATGCGGTAGTTCTGCGCTTGATCCGCCGCGACGGCGGTGAGAATACCGCTATCCGTCACTGCACTGTCGCGAGTGAATGCGTATGCGTAGGAGAGAAGCGCAAAGACTGCGAGTGCAGAAGCAACGTGATGTTTTTTGATAGTGCGAGTGGATGTCATAAGAGAGATTCGGAAAGACAACCATCATCCTAACTGACCAACCGAAACTCTGCAGCGGGCTCCGAACCAATAGAAGAACGCTGTCAACGCGCTCTACTCGGCTGGTACCATGCAGACATGAACCGCACTGTGACACTAACAGATGAAAACGGAACACCGAAGGGTGAGATGGACGTGCTTGCTGCACACACAAACGGCGGCACGCTACACCGCGCTATCTCGGTCTACGTGTTTGATGCATCGAGGACGATGCTCCTGCTACAACAAAGGAGTGAGGAGAAGCTTCTGTTCGCTGGCATCTGGGCAAACACGTGTTGCAGCCACCCCTATCCGAATGAAAGTGCGAAGGCCGCCGGTGAACGCAGGCTTATGGAGGAGATGAACTTTGGTTGCTCACTCACAGAAGGCCCTGCGTTCGTGTACCGTGCGGATGATCCACACGGAAAAGGGACGGAACACGAATATGACATTATTCTCACAGGAGAGTCTGACCCGACGATGCCGATCGAACCGAATCCAAAAGAGGTGGCGGACTGGAAATGGGTAGAGATCAGTGAGCTGCAGGCTGACATGAAAGAACATCCAGAGCTGTACGCACCGTGGTTTCATCTCGGACTCTCAAAGACGCTATTCTCTATCTCCCATGGGTGAAATAAAACCTCTCCACCTGGCCATTATCCCGGACGGCAACCGCCGTTGGGCTCGCGAAAAAGGCCTGCTGTACGTTTGGAAAGGCCATGAAGTCGCAGTAGAGAATTTTAGGACACTCACAGACTGGTGTCGCAAAGACCCACGAGTGTGTGCGCTCACAGTGTGGTGCTTCTCCACGGAAAACTGGAAAAGAGATAAGCGCGAGATCGCCGAACTTATGACGATGCTCGAAAAATATCTCATCAAAGAAGCGCAAAGCTTGAAAGAGAATAAAACACGCTTCGTTCACTCGGGTCGTCGTGACCGCATTCCTGCGTCGCTGAAAAAAGTGATCGAAGATACGGAAGAAATGACAAAAAACGAGACTGGTTTCATCCTTCACCTTGCAGTCGACTACGGAGGAAAGGATGAAGTGGCACGCGCAGTACAAAAATTACAAAAGGCAACCGACGCAACGGAGGAAAGCATCCGCGCACATCTCGATCATCCCGACATTCCAGACATCGACGTGATTCTTCGGTCATCCGGCGAGCAGCGTACGAGCAACTTCTTCCTCTGGCAGGCTGCATACGCCGAGTGGGTCTTTAGTCCTAAGTATTTTCCGGATATTGGGAATGCAGACCTAGATGAAGCACTCAAGGAATATGACAGACGCAAGCGCCGATTCGGAGGATAGGGGTTCATTTGCTTGCGTGTGTGGCACTTCAGCCTAGCATCGCTCCATGCAGCTCGAAGCAACCGCAGAATGTACTGATGTCCGCACCCTCGCCGAAACTTTGGTAGCGGAGCGCCAAAAAGAAGCAGATGCCTCCGCAAGCACGCCGCCACTTTCGCTCGAAGAACAGAGGGCAGCCATTATCGCATCAGATGCTATGCGCCATATTCAGGCCATGCAGGGCAATATGATGTAAGATGCGCCGATGAACGAGGGCAGCTCAGCATCGGCACCAGGGAAAATCATTCTCTCGGGCGAATACGCCGTCGTTTTTGGTAAGCGCGGTATTGCCGTTCCATCACAAGAGTCTGTCACGGTGACATGGACGAAAGACACATCGCTTTCTGAGCCCATTATCGTGTGGGAAGGAGGCGTACACACAAAGTGGATAGAGTACGTCGGACGAATTTTTGGATACCTGTTGCCTTTCACCGGGCCGCAGAAAGGAACACTCCTCGTTCAATGTGATATTCCGCTCGGTAAAGGCATGGGCTCCAGTACCTCACTCGTCATCGCAGTGTGTCGCGCACTCCTTGGGAGTGGATGCGGCAAGATCGCACTCGG
>JAYTPR010000079.1:0-4962 GCA_043747095.1 Candidatus Peribacterales bacterium | reverse complement strand
AAAAGATGCCTGTCGCTTTGATAACAGACTGTTCGCTCTCGCAGCGACTCCACTTCCTGCTCCCTATATAAAGAGGGGATGGTGAGCTCACGAATGACTGATTGTAAATTTTGAATTTCCGATAACTTGGTCTGGTCATTACACGCTGGAGCTGGCAAGCCATCGGCAAGACTCATGCCCTCGTCCGTACGATCAAGTACTTCCTGTACCCAGGGTGATAGCGAATCTGGCACTACTTGAGCGTGAGCTGAAAACGGTACAAGTACGAAGCCCATGATGACGAGTAGACGCTTCATGATGATGGCTCGGAGGAGCGGAACATACCTGTCCACGGACAAGCGCTTTGAGTGAGCGGGGCACGCTCTAATTGGAGAAAGAGAGCAGCGATGTACTCGATGAAGTGAGCAAGCTTTGCAAACATTTTACGCTCCAGCTCGATGGACTGATCAAGCGCCACGCGCTGACCAATGGACGCTGCGATGGCATTAAACTCAGCGCCGCGTTCCCCCAGCAGAACATGGAGGTCTTTCGTAGCATCACTATTTGCGAGCGGATTTTCGATACCGAACGATGCGTTTTCATTATCGTTGTATCCGCAGAGACCGAAAAGCGGCTGCGGTGCATCAGCATTTTTGGAACAGTACTGTCGTTCAAAATCTCGCACGAGGAATGCACCTAAGTATTCCGGTAGTGGATATGGTGAATCTTCGGCAATTTCAGTGTAGAGGCCAAGCTGTGGGTCTGGACGGATGCACGCCAGATACGGCGACGTTGCTTCGTTGATAGCAACAGGGCTTCTATTTGGGACGAGCGTGTGGCCGCTCATAGACTGCTGCAAGCACAGCGCGATGTAACACGCATTAGACGTAATGTCGTCTTGATAGATGACTTTACGCTCTGGGGAACAAATTTTGGCGTAGTCCGCCTTTGTCAGTGCTGGATTTAGGTGACCAGGGTCAGCAGGATCTTCCAGCGGCAAACCAGTATCCGTAAACAAATTTTCAAAACCGGGACAAATGAGCGGCCCACTCTCGGTGACAGTCACTTCCTCGGAGCATTTCACAAGTGTAATGCTTGATCCATCACCGGTGTTGTCACAGTTTTCCACGGTCTTCGGCATCGGACGACAGAGGTACCCTTCGCGCCCGAGCATGCGGCTGCACAGGGGGGAAGCGATGCCTGCCCCTGAAGGAATAGAGCTTCCTTCGTACGCAAATGGATACGCTAGTTCCTCACCGTCCTCCACCATCTCAGGATATTCATCGGCAACTTTTATCTCCATACGGAAGACATGTGAAGGATAGATCCACATGAGTCCGAGATCATCTCTACGCGCCCAAAACGCAACATTCCTTGCAGTGAGCGAAGGAGTCGCAAAGACGCCCACTGCCTCAGGGTCACCAGTGATACCAAGTTTCTCGGCAACGTCTCTCAGGTCGTCATGAATAAGTGTCTGCACATCATCGAACCTCGGATCAGCCTCTCTTTCGTCGCGGAAATACCCATGATGAAACCTCAGAACAGCCTCATCAAGGTCTTGTGGGCTAAGGCCGGCTAGGTCGTTATTGAGGTCATCAAATTTTTCATCAAGAGGTGTACGTACGCCATTGGTACCTCCGTCCCATGGAATGATGGACGCACCTGTTCCTGACCACACACGACGCAGGAGAAGCGAATAGAGCGCCATATCGAGAGGTCGGTGCGGTTCATCTGCAATACTGAGCTCTGCGCTATTCACAAGGGTTATGAGATCAGTGCCTAAGTGCTCTATTTCCTGTTCCGCATAGAGAAGTGCAAGGATGTCACTTCGAAGTGCGTCACAAGATCCGTAAACGGCAGTCCCTCCATATACGAAATCATACGGATCACCGGACATATCGTTTTTGTTTTGACAGAGACCGTCATCACTCTCGAGAAAAAGTGTGCCTGCAATCGCCATATCAATGTCATCAGCCGTGATACGAATGCCCCTACTACCCCATGACTCCATTTCTTCAATGATGAAGTCTGCAATCCGCTCGGACGGCTTGGAGTTAGAATAATTTTTCCGCAATTCGTCATAGAACAGATCAAACATTGATCGTCCATTATGGGGAATTGCTGCAAAGGCTACGACGGGACTGAATGTCCCGAGAGCTACGCCGATAGACAGAAGGATTTTTCTGATCATTCTTTTTTATCGTGAATGGATGTCACAGCATCCCAAATTTTTGGCATGCAGCTGACCGCATCGGCTAGGAGGCTCATTTCGTTTTTGAGATCGAGCGATGCACGTTGGTAACACACGAATTGGCGGGCAATGGCGTAGTTCACGTCAAAAGACCGCATGGTATTCAGCATGCGCTCCATTGCAACGCGGGAAATTTCGCGTTCGTCGAGCACATTCTGATGCAGCGCCGGCATCCGGTGGATGAGGTCGGACATGTAGAGAAGCGTAGGGCATTGGTCATCGCACTGAGTATTACTTGTGAGAGGCGTGTCACACATCGACGCATCGGCTTGTTCGCGGCAACCCTGAAAATCACCGACGGTGATACAGCAAAATTGCGCCGGTTTTTCGACGTCATTATTGAGTGCTACTTCAGCGATGTTCCGATCTTGAATTTCCGTGAGCTTACACTCGTACTCACGCTGAAACTCGGCGACTATTGCGGCAAATGACGCAAACGTCACTGGTCTCTGTACAGGAGTCGTCACTCCACCGAAGAGAAATGACGTGTCCACGCGATAATGCCATCCGGGCAAATCATCAGCGAGTGCGCGGAGTTCTGCAATAGGTGGCTCTCCGGCGGCTCCGATACCACATTTCCATAGTGACGGCGTCTTCAGAACCATCTCTCGCTCAAACACAACTGCCGTCATTGCGCGCCTATAGATATCACGAGCTTCATCAATATTTTCGGTGTCTTCAAATCTCGTATCTTTGGAATCGCACGTGCGAAGACTCTGCTCGGAGCTGCTGGAACTAGAGCCGCCGCTTCCGCCGGTACCAAGAAGGTCGCCGCGGAGAAACCGAGACGATCCTGCGACTGCAAACATCACAACGATCGTCAGCACCAGCATCTTGTGACGAGCGACCATTGTTCGTCCGTCATCCCAGCCGGTAATGATGAAATCACGGATGGTCATGGGGTGAGGCTGTCAGTATCGGGGTTATCGCATTGTCCGATGAAGCAAGGAATTTGATGCAATTTACCAAGCATGTTGACCATGTCTGAAATTGCTTTCACGGTCTCGGTGGGAAAACCTTCAAGCATCCAGTCAACCATGCCCGCGAGCTGCAGTAGTGAGCGGTAACCCGCGTCGTAGGCAACTGCAAGTCGCACTACCGCGCGCTCACCCGCAAGCGTTTCTGTAGCCAAATCCTGACACCGCCGTAGAGTGCTCGTAGCAGCTTCCTGCTGCTTCCCGCTGCCACTCGTCGTTTCAGCTACTCCAGCAAAATAACACTCGCCATAGCGCTCTATATTTCTCTCTGCGCATCCGAGAATTTTTAAATCAAAGTCTCCACCATCAACATCAAACGAACGTGCAGTGATCTCGCATACGGCAAGCGTACGGCAACGGTACACGCGGTAACTTTCCATGATGGGCTCGATGAATTCGGACGTCAGCCTTCCTTTGGTTTCGAAGATTCCGGCACGCACTTCATCTACTTCGCCACCAGTGAGCGAAATGATCGTGCCGTCGCTATCTTCACGACTACCAAAAAGGCGAGACCTCCATTCGTCATGGATGCTGACCATCTCTGATGCAATGCGCTTAAAGCACGTATTTTCGTCTTTCACCACCTGTGCATGCACTGACATTGGCAGCGCGAGAAGTGTCGTCATGCAGGTTATTGCCGATAGATGAATGATGTGATGCTTCACGGGGCGGGGCGGGAAACTTCAAGCTTTGTCGTAATCGGAAGCTTGAGGAGTGGGAAGATTCTCTCAAGCGTACTGAGCCCTGCGCCGTAGTACGGGTTTTCATCAAGGTCATCATCTTCCGGAAGCGTGTCATCACGAATCTCGTCGCCTTTGTCGGTAAAGTTTCCGCCAGTGATGTCAGGCATGAACCACTGCCACGTTGTAATCGTACGTTTCTCCGGCGGCAGGAAGTAACAGATCACATCCTCATGGCACGGCGGGGGGTCATCGGGGTTTGGGAAGTCTTCATTTCGACGTGCGACGCGACCTGCAAAATCTTCTTCGCGTTCAGGCATCCAGCGTGAGAATAGGCGTGCCAAGCGCTCTTTGAGGTCATTTTCAATGTGGATGATTTTCGCAGGATTACCATGCTCGTCATCGGGATCGCTATGGTCTACAGCGGCGGGATCCGAGTAGTACTTCTCATCTCTTGAATCGGGGGGGATAAGAATGCTCGGCGGGAAACGACAATACGCACCGCGCATGCTGTCACGATCGAGTGGGAAATTACTATCTCCACCGTCAATAGAAACTCCAGCCGCAAGTTCTTCCTCTTCTTCGATCTGCCTATCGATCTCGGTTCCATCGATCATTTTTCGGAATTCTCGAAGAATAGTTTTGGCGGGTTCCAAATCTTGAGGAATTGGCGGAACAATAAGCGACTTTGCAGGCAGATCGACCGTTGGAACGGGAAACGTCGCAAAAATATCTTGGTCCGGAAGCGGCGGGAGATCTGGGAAGTCATCAGGGTTTGGCGCTTGTACTCCAAAAAGCGGAGGCCTTGGCAGTCTGATACGAGCTTCAACGGGCCACAGTGTCGGAATGAGCCATGCACCGCTGGAGAATTTTACGTCTGAAAAATCGTAGAGTTGATCTTCCGGTTGTACGAAATTGAGATCGGTCAGACTTTCGGGCTCATAATCTCTATCACGCTTTTCCCCTGGCTCACGACTGCCCCACCAGTTATCAAGCAGCGAATAGACCGGTGCGGAATATCGATGATTACTACACCAGAGCATCTGACACGAATCCGCCTGGAGCATGGATCTCT
>JAYTPR010000078.1:0-5563 GCA_043747095.1 Candidatus Peribacterales bacterium | reverse complement strand
TCATAGCCATAATAGAAGGAGAGGTCGAAACAGACGTGATACGCAATCATAGCCAAAACTGCCGCTCCACGCAGTGAATCAAGCTCTGGATACCTTTTTGCGGTCTGTTCCATGTAGGCATTCTAGCGTCTTAGAGCCTTGACAATTTAGAAAAAAATAGTACCTTCGCACAGCTCTTTCACATGTCGGCATTGTCGCCGGCTCGCCCCCCAGTCTCTCTGTCTCAAGGAAATCGTCATGAATGTCAGTTCTTTCCCTATGGGGTTCGTCGCACGCGAACTCCGTGCCCTCGCACCGTTGTGCGAGGACAAGATCGGGCGGATCCTCGGATCTCGCCTTATGGTGTATGAGGCCGACGATGTCGGCCGCAAGGTGCTCGGTGGATGGTCGATGGACGCTGATCTCAGTTCTGAGATCGGCACTGAAGGTCCTGTGAAGTTCCAGCTCTTCCAAGATGCAGGAGCTCTACAGGTCGGAGGTGCTCAGCTCGTCATCGACTATGCAGCGAAGCAGGTCGTACCTCTCCGTGGCGCCACAAGCGTCCCGAATGAGGTCGCACGATGGTTCCGCCATCGTGAACACGAACTGCGCAGTCCAGAGGACATCGTGGCGATGCCACAAGAGGAAGTGATCGCGGTTCTCCGCGGTACCACGCTCTACCTCTGCGATGATCATCTGGGTTTCGATCCCGCAGACCTGGAAGGGCTCGTGGGATTTTCCCTCGCTGACCATCTGCAGGTGGATGTTCGTCGCGAGATCGTTGTTTCCCCATCCGGCCGCTATGTTGCGGTCTCCTCGGGGGCACAGATCTTGGTTGTCGATCAGACCGGCAATGTCCATTTCGCAACGCGCGAACGCAATGCGGACTTCCGATCTCTCTGGTTCTCACCTGATGAAAGCCGCATCCATGGTGCGAATATGTACTTCGAGAACTGGATCCGATTAGAACTCCCTCGTGACCTGCTGAGCTGATGCGCTACGTCTGCATGATGCCGACCGGAAGAAGCCCCTGACCCCTGCACACATGATGTGTGCGAGGGGTCTTTTTTATTGTAAAAAACCAAAGATCGTCTCTGTCAAAGATGGCTTGCAGCCTTGAACAAACGACTTCTTCAAGGGGCTTCCCTTTTAGGCTCTTTCCGGTATCCTCCATGGGCTTCTTTCACGTGCATTTTCTATGGCGAAACCCCCCGCCCCGAGTGATGACCAAGAGCAGGCTCCGCTCGATACGAAGAATATCGGCCAGATCAATCTTCGACCGATTGTGACCGAGATGGAGGAGAGCTACCTCAACTACGCGATGAGCGTCATTGTTTCGCGCGCCCTTCCGGATGCACGCGACGGACTTAAGCCGGTGCACCGCCGCATCCTTTATACGATGCATGAAATGGGACTTCGTTCGTCAGCCAAATTCCGCAAATGCGCAGCTGTCGTCGGTGACGTGATGGGTAAGTACCATCCACACGGAGACTCAGCGATCTACGAAGCACTTGTTCGTATGGCTCAGAACTTCGCCATGCGTTACCCCCTTATCTACGGTCAGGGTAACTTCGGTTCTATCGATGGAGACAACGCAGCTGCTATGCGTTACACAGAGGCTAAAATGATGACCGTAGCCGACGAACTCCTCACGGATATTGAAAAGAATACCGTTGAGTTTCGCCCGAACTACGATGGCACGCGCAAAGAGCCATCCGTTCTTCCGTCCAAACTCCCGAATCTTCTCCTTAATGGCACCGTTGGTATCGCCGTCGGTATGGCCACCAACATCCCGCCACATAACCTCCGCGAACTCACGACTGCCATCCTTCATCTTACGGAGAATCCGGATGCGACGGTCGAAGATCTTTTGGAATTTGTCCAAGGTCCTGACTTCCCAACTGCGGGTTACGTGTACGACCGCGAGGCACTGAAGCAGGCGTATCTGACAGGACGCGGTTCTGTTGTCTGTCGCGGCAAAGCTAATATTGAAGAAGTCGGTAACCGTTACATCATTCGTATCAGTGAGCTTCCGTATCAGGTGAACAAGTCAGTGCTCATTACGCGTGTTGCTGAACTTGTGACGGACAAAATTATTCAGGGTATTTCCGATATTCGCGACGAGTCCGATCGTCAGGGTATTCGCGTCATCATCGAGCTCAAGAAAGACAGCTATCCGCAGAAAATCTTGAACCAGCTCTATAAGCACACCGATCTTCAGACGAGCTTTGGTTACAACTGCATCGCTCTGTCTGATGGCTTGCAGCCAAAGCTTTTGAACCTTCAGGAATTCCTCTCCATTTTCATCGAGCACCGCCGCACGATGATCACACGTCGTGTGACATATGATCGCGATCGCGCAAAAGAGCGTGCACACATCCTCGAGGGTCTCGCTATCGCTGTTGATAATATTGATGCAGTCATTAAGACCATCAAAGAGAGCGAGTCCCAGGACGAAGCACGCGCAGGACTTATCAAGAAATTTAAACTCTCTGAGATTCAGGCCAATGCCATTCTTGAGATGCAGCTCAGGCGTCTTGCAGGACTTGAGCGCAAGAAAATTCATGATGAACTAAAGGCAACGCTTGCGTTCATCAAAGAATGCGAGGCTATCCTCAAAGATAAGAAGAGGATCGATGCCATCATGGTTGGCGAGCTCAATGAACTCACCAAGAAATACGGTGACGATCGTCGCACTGTTATCGTGCCTCACGCCGTCGGAGAATTCTCAGCGAAGGACACGATCCCAAATGCTCCGATGATGGTCGCACTGACGACGCACGGTTACGTGAAGCGCCTCAGTCCAGCTCAATTCCGTGCTCAGAACCGCGGTGGTAAGGGTATCAAGGGTATGACCACCAAAGAAGAGGACGAGATCATGAGCATCGTGAGTGCCATGAACCACGATGACATGCTCTTCTTCACGAACACTGGTCGTGTGTTCAAGCTCCCAGTCTACGAGCTTCCTCAGGCAAGTCGCACGGCGAAGGGTCAGGCGATCGTGAACCTGTTGCAGCTCCAGCCTGGTGAAAAAGTCGCTGCCATCATGAAGTCTAAGCTTGAAGGTAAGACGCATCTCTTCATGACCACGGTGAAGGGAACGGTGAAGCGCACAGAGCTTTCTGAATTCGAAAACATTCGTCGCTCCGGACTCATTGCACAGAAAGTAAATGAGGACGATGAACTCAAGTGGGTTGTCGCAACGTCTGGCAAAGACGAGCTCTTCATTCTTACGAAGAAGGGTAAGTCGATTCGCTTCATTGAGGATGATGTTCGTGCCATGGGACGCGCTGCAGCTGGTGTGCGCGGTATCAAAATTGGTGCTGGCGACAAAGTGGTAGAAGCCGCAGTGGTGAGTGATCCTGAGAAGAGTCAGCTCCTCGTTGTCATGGAAAATGGTCTCGGCAAATCGACACCGGTGACCTTGTACCGTCTGCAGGGCAGAGGTGGAAGTGGTGTGAAGGCTGCGCAGCTTACTGCCAAGACCGGTGACATCGTTGGTGGAGCCGTGCTTTCCGAGGCTGATCAAGGAGACCTTATTTGTATCAGTAAGCTTGGTCAGACAATCCGTATGAAACTGTCCGATATCCCAACACGCGGACGTGCGACACAAGGTGTCATCGTCATGCGTCTCGATGGGGGAGATAAAGTCGCATCCGTGAGCGTTGTCATGTTTGATCCAAACGCCGAAGTCGTAGGCGAAACCGAGGAGGGTATGGAGGTCGAAGGTGAGCCAGAACCACAACTTTTAGAGCCTGAAGAGGCTCCTGAGCCAAAAGAGAAAAAAGAAAAGGCCGCTAAAAAGCCTAAGAAGAAGTAAATTGGCTTGCACATGGCCAGAAGCTTCCTTACAATCCCGCAGCTATGAAAAAAAGTATTCACCCACAGATGCATAAAGACGCCGTAGCCACGTGCGTGTCGTGTAGTGCTGTGTACCAGATCCCTTCCACAACGAAGACGATCCAGGTCGAAATCTGTTCCAACTGCCACCCTATCTACACTGGTGAGTACCGTGGACTCATGGTTTCCGGTCGTGTGGATCGTTTCCGCAAGGTTGCCGAGGCTTCCAAGAAGAAGCAGGAGGAGGTCAAAGCTATCGAAGAGAAGCGCGCAATCAAGCCGAAGATCAGGAAGGCCAAGAAGGCCTAAGGAAGAGAGTTTTCTGCCTGTTTCAGCGTACCCGGCTGAAGCGGGGTTTTACTGGCACTGAAGCCAAAAGAGTGCTATAATGAGACCCATGAATATCCGTCAGGCGAGGCTCCTGCAGGCCATCATCGACCAGTTCATCGATTCCGCTATTCCAGTCGGGTCGAAGAAGCTTTTGGAATCGGCCGAATTTTCTGTGTCGTCGGCTACCATTCGCTCTGAAATGTCGGAGCTTGAGGAGCTTGGTTTCCTTGAGCAGCCGCACGTGTCTGCTGGACGCATTCCTACCGTAAAGGGCTACCGCATGTACGTGAAAGAGTTCATGAAACCGACGGAACACGAGCGTGCCGTACGGGTTCGTTTCAACGATTTGAAAGAAGAATACTTTGCCCATAAAGATAAAGAGCGTGTGTATGAGTCCGTCGCTCTTCTTGCCAACATGATGCCAAACGTTGCATTCGCTACGGTGCCGCACCGAGCGCGCGTGTATTACCTTGGTCTTGCGAATGCCGTGCGTCAGCCTGAGTTTCAGGCTGATGCGCAGATGGTCAGCGGTGTCGTAGAAGTACTCGAGAAGCGCCTGACGGATGTCATCTCTAAAGTTGAGCTGACTGATGAGATTCAGTACTACATCGGGGACAAGGATCTGTGTCCGGAATTTCAGAGCTGTTCGATGTTACTCACAAAATACCGTGTTCGTGACGAAGTCGGTGCCATTGGCATTCTTGGCCCTGTACGCATGGACTACGGTTACAACTCCGTCTCACTCGACATGATTGCGTCACTCATTCGCGATTAATTTCTCTATAAGCAAATAGCAAACCCATTGTCCGAACTGGCGTTACTCCGTATCCGACCGACTGTGCCGGATCCTGATGACGTGAGCGGCAAGCGTGGTCCGCTTCACATCGAGCCGGCCATTGATGCATTACATTCGCTCAAAGGTATTGATGGACTCATTTCATTTGAGATTGGAAACTATCAAGGGAAAATTTGTTACTTCGTCCGCGCCACCAAGCGCTCACTCTCGCTTGTTGAAAGTCAGCTTTATGCGCAATTCCCCGAGATCGATATCGAGCAGATGGATCCGAAAGAACTGGAACCTAAAGAAAATGAAACGATGATCACTGCTGATCTCAACCTCAAAAAACATGAGATTTTTCCGATCAAGCGTCATCCTCAGTTTGATGACATGCTTGCTCGTCAGACCATCGATACGATTGGCGGTATTACGTCAGCGCTTGTTCGGTATCCACATCCGGCCATGCGTGGCCACATACAGATCGTCTTTAAGCCGCTTAATTCCAAGTACAGGAAGCGAGTGCTGAAGTTCATCCCGCTTATGGAGAAGGGCCTGTCGAAGCACTCTAGTTCGTATGCCAAGCTTTTTGCCACCGTGCATCTCGCACGTGGTTGGCGCTGGTGGGTCTTCTTGCCA
>JAYTPR010000077.1:0-1405 GCA_043747095.1 Candidatus Peribacterales bacterium | reverse complement strand
TCGGCAAAAAAAATCTCTGCACAACAGTGAAGCAGTTGTGGGTAGCCATCGGTGAGCCGGTTCCTGGGTTTGTACGTTTTGTACGTCACCAGTTACTAGGTACTGCATTCCCTGTAGCTCCAAGTGCTGAGATGCTGATGCGGATACAGGCAAATGAAGTCCAAAATGAGTACGGTGGTTCGGTACCAGTGAGCGTCATTGTCACGGCGAGAAATAATGGCATATTTCTTCGCGAATGCTTGGAGTCTATTCTCGTCCAGACAGTAAAGCCGCTCGAAATTCTCTATTGCGATGATGGGTCTGAGGATGACAGCGTTGCCATCGCATCATCGATCCGCGGCGTACGAGTCCTTGCACTCAAGCATCAAGGCGTTGTTGTTGCGCGCAATGCTGCAGTTGCGGCAACAACTGGTGACCTGCTTCTTCACATTGATGGTGATGATTCGATTCCACCGGATTACTTGGCGTTGCAGCTGCAGGCACTTGCATCCTCCAACGGTGCTGCATTCGCATATGGTGGCTCTGATATGTATGGCCTGACAACTGGTACTTTCTTTCATGAGTGGGACGTGAAGCGTTTGTGGACGAGAAATTTTGTGAATACATCATCACTCATTCGCCGCTCAGCATTTGAAGCTGCTGGTGGATGGCGCGACGTTGCGGGAACGCTTTGGGATTGGGATTTGTGGCTTCGGATGTCACGCATTGGTCATGGTGTGTCATCGAAAGCATTTCTGCAGTACCGCCGTCATGAGCGTAGCTGGAGCCAAATGCAGCGCCAGTTTGGGTTTGACGATATCGGACTTCTTTTCGGTCGCATTCGTAGAGCGGTAGCGAAAACATCTATCTGTGCGATCGTGAGTGGACGACTGCCGGAGCTTACGGACATGTGGATTGATGCACTTGTTGCGAGTATCAAGGCATCGGAATCTGCAGTGGAGCCGCCGGAGCTTGTCGTGCTCGATAACAGTACGAATGGCATGGAAGGCAGAATTAGAAAAGCACTCGAGAGACATCCTGGAGTATTTCGCTCAGTACTCATCGTTCCGTATCCAGTACGTTTTACCTGGAAGAGTGAAATGGAACGACGTCACATGGTCTCCAAATTTCTGGCCACAGCCTATAACCGCATTCTTGATATGGCAGACGGTGAAATTGTGTGGTTCCTGGAAGATGACATTGTCGTCCCTGAGCACGCGTATGAGACGCTACTACGCGATCTTACTGATGGAGAAATTCCTCCGGCCGCAGTC
The DNA here is from genome assembly GCA_043747095.1 of Candidatus Peribacterales bacterium. Classification (GTDB taxonomy): domain Bacteria; phylum Patescibacteriota; class Gracilibacteria; order Peribacterales; family Peribacteraceae; genus JAGORY01. Next base: position 152 of record JAYTPR010000077.1, on the reverse strand, counting down.
AGTGGTTTGTACCGTGCTCGTCATATGGACCAGCTTGTGGCGCATAGACTCTCGCATGATTTCCCGGTTCCCGTGAAAGATCAGCACGTCGCACCGCTTGATATCGATCTTGGTGGTACGGGCTGCATGATGGCATTCCGTCCGTTCATCAT
>JAYTPR010000076.1:0-6681 GCA_043747095.1 Candidatus Peribacterales bacterium | reverse complement strand
TGCCGAAGAAGGTCTAGGTACTGCTTCATGGAAACAGCGTACTCGAATTGTGCATGAAGCGGCAAACGGCCATACTCCGCGCGTGTACAAAAGCTTCTTCACTGTTTCCAAGCATCCGCTGCCACAGCCAGCGTTTGTCATAGAATTCATTGCAGGAACTCTGATCTGGAGCGTCATGATCCCCCTTGCTGTGCTTCATGCATGGGTCTGGGTCTATCAAGAGGTGTATTTCAGTGTGTATGGCATCCCAAAACTACAACATCAAGACTTCGTAACCTTTGACCGAAACGAACTCAAAGGATTGAGCATCGGCCAGAAGCTCGCATGCGCCTATTGTGCATACGGAAACGGCACAGCTGCATGGATCAAAGCTGTCATCAATCGAACAGAGGTCTATTCATGTGCGATCAAACACAAAACACCTGTCGTCGGAAACGATCATCAGACGGACTTCGCTCCGTACGAGGATTACGCCTAAAGAAGAGGCGGTTCGATGCACGTATCTGGCTGCAAGGTGTCCTTCGCCATGGCAGCGTATGTCGGGCCATAGTTATTATTCGCGTTCCAGACCTGGAATCCGCAGAAACCTGCATCGTAGACTGCACGAATCTGATCGGACATGTCCTTATTCACGACTCCATAACCCTGGATCCACGGACGAATCTTCTTACTCTCCTCGGGTCCGAGGAGCTTCGCGTAGCCAGTGAGCGTGCGGTAGACGAGCCAGTACATGCGCGGGCCTGGGTTCTTGCCGGGAATGTAGTAACCCTCAGACGTAAAAGTTGCTGGGTATGCCATCGGCGAGATGATGTCGACGAGTGGAGCAAAACGACGAACGTCTTGGCCGAGGGTACGGACGTTGACGTCGTAGTCCCAACCGAGAATTGCGTACGTCGAGAGACCAAGCTTCGTCTTCGGTCCACAACGATCGATCGTGTCACGAGAAGCCTTGATGAATTTCTCGACACGATCTGCCTTCTCTTCACCAGTGAAAACACCAAGTGCGCCGAATTCAGCGGTAGAGAAGCGGATGTAGTCTAGGTTGATTTCATCGATGCCCGCAGCGGCAATTTCGCACATGATTTCCATGTTGTACTGGATCGCTTCGTCGTTACTTGGGTCGATCCACGTCTGGTTGAGGACTTTGCCTGTCACAGGGTGCTTGATACGAGTATTAGGCTTCTTTTGAACATAGGCTTCATCCTTGATGGCCACGAAGCGTCCGATGACGTAAATATTCTTTTCGTGGAGTTTCTCGATAATTGCAGGAAGATCGTAAAGATTCCTGACAAGGCCGATCTCGGTCGCCATCGGAGCTGCAGAATGGAAGAGTGCACCTCCGCCCTTCACGTCCATCACAATGGTATCGCCGCCAGCAGCAAGCAGCTTCTCGACAGTCTCGTTGAAGAACTTTTCACGAGCAACGCTTCCAGCAGTCAGGAAGACTCCCCTCTTATTATCACCACGTACGACTACGTCTGGCGCAGAAGAAGAGCTTGCTTGGCTAGCCTCAGATGACTCCGTTTCCTGTGATACCTCAGATGATGCGGATGACTCCGACGATGCAGAAGCGTTCGATGCATCCTCTGCTGCAGAGTGTAGACGCTCGATGCGTTCACTCTTTCGTTTCTCAACTGGAGTCTGCGACGGATGATTCGGCATCACCCAGTAGGACGGCGGAAATAACGCCACCTGCTTGGAAGACACCATCTCCGGTGTCACCGGACTGAGAAATTGCAAAGCGTACATCGTTACGACAGCGGTGAGTACCATGGATGTTTTTAGGAAAGGAAAGGGACGAACTGCTCCACCGAACGCCATAATACGCACCGGCGTCTCGGTTTCGGAAGTCGAATGAAGGGGAGACGAAACAATCTGTTGCGTATGTGGAATCTGTCCGAGGATATCCTCGGAAAGCAGCTGCCTGACGGCAAGACTGCAGGAAATACGGATGGAATCGACTGTTTGTATGGGCATTATTGGTATGAGGTTTTCCTCATATTCTACCAAAAATAACCACTTTTATCAATCCCCATTCCTTAATGTACTCAGGCGATGAACCTCCGACGGAACGGTCCGAGCTTACTGGTGTCCTTCTCTTTCGGATTCGTCATTGCGGCATATCTCCATGCCATTTCAAAGATTTGGCGCTGAGTTTCAGCGACCTCCTTACTCTCAATAATGACGCCAAAGACATCCTTATCACCACGCATACCAGAATCAAACGAGCAGATGGCTACTTTGTGATCGTAAATGTTGATCTCATTCGTGAAATCAAAATCACGAGCAGGTACCAAGCGAATTTCACGTAGTTTCTCCTGATCTTCACCATGAACACGTTTGCCGGTTTGATCATCTGGAGAGATACCGCGGAGTCTCACACCGCGCTTTACGCGTTCGTCGACGTACTCAGCATCGTAAAGAGGCCAAAACTTACGAACGACAGCAGAGTTTGCAAAGTTTAAGAGCTCTGTATCTGCCATGAGCGTGTCTTCGTACACATGACGGACTCCTTCCCATCCTTCAAAGAAGCGAACGCGCGGTTTTCTGTATTTCGAACCTTGTAGTGACCGAAGTTCAGGAAGAACACGTTCTAAGGCCTCCGCATTCTTTCTAGCTTCCAGAGCCACATATTCAGGTGCTACAGGTGCGTACCACTTCGCACGGACTTTGCGCACCACGGTGAAATACCCCTTCTGGACTAGCTCCTCTAAAAGATTGTAGGACGTGATGCGATTGAAGCCCGTGGCCTTGGCGTAGTCCGATGCCGGGGCAGTGCCGAGCTGCAAGCCCGCGACATACAGTTGCGATTGCTTGGAATCGAGACCGACTGCCTGCAAAACATGAATGATGTCTTTGGCCATGGGTCATGAGAGTAGCAACATGTTCAATGTTTTAACAACACCAAAGATGATGCAGTCATAAACGTTTTGTGTTCGAACCGTATGGTCGCTTTCTCTAGCCAAAATATAATCATATCATTCTGTTGTTCAAAAAAGAAACAGAGGAAATTGTGTGATCAAGAGACTGCTTGAGCAACGTGAAATCGCCACGTAGAAAACACACGTACCTTCTATTCCTCTTTTCCCCCTTCACTATGACCGACAAAGACGTTGTCGCTCTGGCAAAAAAACACAAATGCACCGTGCTTGATCTCACATTTGTGGACGTTCCCGGCACATTGCATCACACCAGCAAACCAATTCACGAGCTGGAAAGCGTACTGAAGGAAGGTGCCGGCTTTGACGGTTCTTCCATCCGCGGATTCCAACAAATTCAGGAGTCTGACATGCTCCTCATCCCTGACCCCAATACCGCCTATATCGACCCTTTTACGGCTGAATCAACACTTTCCATACTCTGTGATGTTCGTGAACCGATGAAGAAAGACCTCTACGAAAGAAGTCCACGTACGATTGCCAAGAAAGCTGTGGAATTCCTCAAAAAGAGTGGCGTTGCTGACACTGCCTACTTCGGACCCGAGGCTGAGTTCTTTATTTTTGACCATGTGAGTTACGACGTCGGTACCGGACAGTCTCACTATCACATCGATAGCGAAGAAGCGACGTGGAACAGCGGACAAAAATCCAGCGACTGCTGTCAAAACCTCGGCTATACGATCCGCCACAAAGAAGGCTACTTCCCTGCTTCGCCTTTTGATAAAGGTCAGGACATTCGCGCTGCGATGGTCATGGAAATGGAAAAAGCAGGCATCAACATTGAGACATTCCACCACGAAGTCGCAACCGGAGGACAGGCGGAGATCGATATGCGCTTTGATCACATGCTGACGATGGCCGACAAAATGATCCGCTACAAATACATCACGCGAAACGTGGCCAAGCGCTTCGGAAAGTCTGTGACGTTCATGCCAAAACCGATGTATGGAGACAACGGCTCGGGCATGCACACACACCAGAGCCTCTGGAAGGCAGGAAAACCGCTATTTGCCGGCTCCGAGTACGCAGGCCTCAGTAAGATGGCTCTCTACTACATGGGCGGCATCCTGAAGCACGCTCGCGCACTCTGTGCCATCTGCAATCCGACGACGAATAGCTACAAGCGTCTCGTTCCGGGCTTCGAGGCACCAGTGAATTTCATTTACTCCGCTCGTAACCGCTCGGCTGCTATCCGTATTCCGATGTACTCGGAAAACCCGAAGGCGAAGCGTGTGGAATTCCGCTCGCCGGACGCCGCATGCAATCCATACATCGCATTTGCCGCCATGCTTCTTGCCGGTCTCGACGGAATTAAGCGCAAGATTGATCCGGGAGAAGCAACAGACGAGAACTTGTATCAGATGGACCCAGCGAAACTCCTCAAAATCCCACACGCACCGGAAGATTTGAGTGAAGCACTTGATGCACTGGAGGCTGACATGGGTTTCTTACTTGAGAGTGGTGTCTTCAATAAGAAATTCCTCGCTGACTTCATCGCGGTAAAACGGGAAGAAGTAGCTGATGAAAGAAAGCGTCCAACACCAGCCGAATTCTTCAAATATTACGACGTGTAACCCCAATTCTGAAACCTGACATAGTGGAATAAGGTGCACCAAGGGCGCTCCAAGCGGGGCGCTTTTGGGTAGAATCCATTCCATGGAAACAGTCACGACCGACTGCGCCGCGACGAACCAATGTCCACTCTGCGGATGCAGTGAATTCATCGACAAGAAACTGAAGCGCTACTGCAAGCATTGCGGCCAGCTCTGCGAGACATGCTGTGACGGCGGTGGCATCAATGCCGCCTAGCCTCCAAACGTGAATGCGAAAGCCTGTACGCCTTTTCCGGTGAGCTTCAACGTGATGTCGTGTTCACCGTAATCACCTTTAAAGAGGTTATAGAGATCATGGCGATCCACCATAAACGTCCCAGCGTCCTTGCCGTCCACCATCACCTCAGCCTTCACTGACTTAGCACCATCTTCGAGCCCAAGAACAAGATTCACCTCGCCACCACGGAAGCGCATAGAAATTTCACCAACGTCGCTTCGAAGCGTTTCTGATTCGTCTGCTGTGAGTTGCCACGAGCCGGACAGATAGTACTTGTTGAGAACGAAAGTGAGCGGCGCAGTGTACTTCAGGATCGCATCCGTAGGCTCACCCTGCGCATTGCCAAACGCCGGCCATGACCGGGAGCTCAAGTAAATCTCAGGGGTTACCGGACCGCTATAGATCTTGTCTGGCGATGAAACAACATCGCCTTTGTCGCTGATATCCACTCCTGCTTCTTTCAGCAAACTTGCAATCGCACGATCAGTCTCACCGTACTCTCCTTCTCCAAAATGTTCGTACCGGATGACGCCGTTTGCATCAATCAAGTATTTCGCAGGCCAATAACGGTTAGCGAATGCAGACCATGTGCCAAAATCATTGTCCTGGGCGACAGGGTACGTAAGCCCATGATTTTTGATTGCCTTCGCGACGTTGGACTGACTCTTCTCGAATGTGAACTCCGGGGTGTGAACACCAAGCAAAACAAACTTGCCAGTGTCCTTGTACTTGTCCCAGTAGCCCTGCACGTACGGTAGCGTGCGAATGCAGTTGATACAGCTGTAGGTCCAAAAATCGATGAGAACGACTTTTCCTTTGAGACTCGCAAGTGTGAACGGCTCGCTGTTATGCCAAGGGCCTAAGCCTGTAAATTCGGGGGCGCGAATGATAGTAGGAAGTTTTGGAAGCTGCATATCAGTGGAGGGTACGGAGCCGCTATCTGCGGAAGAATTTTGTCCTCGAGGAGCGGCATTCGGAAACAATTTTTTCTCCAGAGTCGTGCCGATCATGCCAAGTGCCGTATTGTCTTCGATCCAAATCTGGATTTTTTGGAGAAGATTCAGATGCAGAGCGATCGCCGTCAGAATGAGCATGATGCCGGCAAAACTTTTGATGAGACCTGTAAACCGATTGAGAGATTTCACCGAACGCACCGCGTATTGTCCGCCGTAACCGACGATAAGAAGTGGCACCGCGGTACCAAGCGCATATGCGGAAAGGGCCGCCAAGGCGGTGAAACCGGGCTGCTCACGCACGAGAGCAAGAGCGAACCCAAGTGCGGGGCCAGCACACGGAACCCACACGAGTCCGAGCGTCAGACCGACAACGAATGCTGTGAGAAGCGAATCTCCGCCAAATTCGGAACGCACTGCAGTCTGCGCATTGACGCCAAACTGCTGAAGTTTGCTTCCGACCTTGCCTGCAATTTCGAGTATAAAAATACCCGCGAGAATCGCAATAACCACGGCGACAACTCCTTTATCCATGAAGAAAAATCCACCCGCAACGGCTCCCGCTAAACGGACGACTCTCCATCGCGACAAAAAACAAACGCCGAACAAAAGCAGGATGTAGTACGTCGCGATGCGAATGTAATCCGCGAGCTCTACGAATTGATCGAGAACAACGAGAAGGATGAACGTGAAGAGAACAAAGCTCACAACCATTCCGAGAACGGTTATAAATGGTCGTAGACGGCTTTTACCCGAAATACTGACACCAAGGACAACGGGGACGAGCGGCAGAATGCACGGCAAGAAAATTGTCAGCATTCCCGCGAGAAAAAGCGTCAGGTAGAGGATCATGGTTTTGCAGGAACGGGAATATTGCCACGAAGAATGATGCGAATTTCTTCATCTGTCGGATGGATGAAGCTAGCGACTCTCTGTCCCTGTGCATCAAGCAGAACAAA
>JAYTPR010000075.1:0-2365 GCA_043747095.1 Candidatus Peribacterales bacterium | reverse complement strand
AAAGATTTGCCGGAGACTGATAAGTACACTGGTGTCGCACTCGCATGTGGTGGCAATAGCCGTTATGGGCGTATTTCTCCGTATTTGCAGGGTGTGAATGCGGTCATCGAAAATGTTCGTAACATCGCAACCGCTGGCGCACTCCCCCGCTGCATCACAGACTGTTTAAACTATGGCAATCCAGAAATTCCAGAACATCTGTGGGCTCTTGAGCAAGGCGTGCAAGGCATTGCCGATGCAGCTCGTGGTATCAGTATTGAAGGTGAAGATATTCCGGTCGTCAGCGGTAACGTCAGTTTGTACAACGCTACGAAGGATGGACCAATTGATCCGACAGCCAACGTCTGCATCGCAGGCGTCATGCCAGATGCACGAAAAGCTATCTCCATGCGCCTGAAGCAGGCAGGTTCTAAGTTGTATCTGATCGGAGACAGAAAAGATGAGTGTGGTGGAAGTGCGTACTACCACGTTCTAGAAATTCTTTCCGGTTCTAAACGAAACGCGCTTCTTGGAGCCAATGTTCCTTCGCCAGATTTTGCTGAGGCGCTGAAGGAAGTTCTCTTCATGTCCAAAGCAGTATCCTCAGAATTGATTCTTTCGTCGCATGACATCAGTGAGGGCGGACTTCTCCTCGCACTGTTTGAAATGACTCTTCCGCAGAGAAAGGTTGGAGGATCTATCGGTATCAACGTTGATGTCAGTCCTGTTGCGCCGGGACTTCGTTCTGACACCGTGCTCTTTAGTGAAACCGGAGGCTTTGTTCTGGAAGTGGGTGCCGATAAAGCAAAAGCTCTCGAAACGCTTGCAAAAAAATGTGGTATCGAGCTTATCGATATTGGTGAGACGACGAGCGAAGCAACGCTCTCGGTGCGCCGAAGCGGCTCAACACTTCTTGAAAAGCCTCTGGAAGCGCTTCGCATTTCATGGTCTGAAGCTCTCGAACGCGCGTTACATTCGTCTTAATCTCAAGAGAGATTGCTTTACGCATTTCGTGGGTTCTGTTTTCATATGGCTATGACATACCGTACATCCGCTTTGCTTTCACTTTCTTTGTCTGCATTCGCTTTTGCAGCACCAGCTTTTGCCGCTACACAGGCAAGTATCAAAATCGAACAACTTTCTCCCTCCACATACGGTACGTGGACACTACTTTCTGCAGATGGTTCAAGTCGTTCTAGTACTGACAAAGGCGTTGATCCAACGGGTAGTTTTACGATGGCGTTAACTGAGTTCGGACAGACGACGTTGAGCGTCACCTCGCCTCCTGGCATGTCAGCCAAGATCAGTGTGTATCGCGGAGGTGATTTGGTGCAGGAGGTGACCTCACAGCAGTATTCTTTTCCGTTGTACGCAAACGATAATTTTCGTTTCATCGTAAAGTATTCTCTTTCTCGTCTTGGCTCACTTGGTATTACGAGCGAGCCGACAACTTTGCGTTTTCGCATGAAGGGCCCAACGGGTCGCATCTTCACAGCAAAAACACCGTTTACATTTAAGAATCTTCCTGCCGGCAAATACAGCCTCTACTTTCCAAAAACTGAGGATTGTCTTCAGCCTGCAATTCAGACTGTGGACGTCGCACCTGAGGAGCGCAATACGACGAAGGTCACACTGACATGCAATGTTGCAGAAGAAAGCAATGTAGATCGCAGCCGCATCAGCAAGCGCTCTCTTCGCGAGTACGTTGAAGCTCGCGAAGTGAAAACTCGTGGCGACCGGAAGTAGTTTTACACCATCATTGCCGTTGCGAGCTTGGTGCTGTTTCCAGCACCCATGATGAGGAGCACATCATCGTTCATGAGAAGTGTGTCCAGTGCCACCTTTGTTTTTTCCATCGATGCAGTAGGCCGACACGCTACTTTGCTTGTGCGGCCGATTTCGGCTGCCAGCTTTGCGACGTCAGCTTTTTCACTGTCTTTGTCTGGGCGTGCATCAAAAACTTTGGTGACAAGCACCTGACCAACTCCTTGGAAAGACATTGTAAATTCTTTCCACAGTTTTAGCGTGCGATCATTCGTGTGAGGCTCAAAAACACAGACCAGTCGTCGATCAGGATACTTTTGTTTCATTGCAGCGATCGTTGCACGAATTTCCGTCGGGTGATGCGCGTAGTCATCGATCACGGTGACACCGAGCTTCGTATCCCCTTTTACCTGCATACGCCTCCATGAACCTGCGAAGCCGAGTAAGGACTCTTTTGCTTTTACCTCATCGATCTTTCGCAGCTTTGCGAGTGCCATGACCAGCTGCGCGTTCTGCTGCATGTGTACACCCGGAATACTGAGCGCTGGCAATTCTTCATCGTCAGCATTGATCAGGTTTCTTTTGGACTTTGTCACAATGCTTGTCACACGCTCATCGTTTC
>JAYTPR010000074.1:0-1703 GCA_043747095.1 Candidatus Peribacterales bacterium | reverse complement strand
ATTTGCAATGTTCCGCGTCACATCAATCTCGCATCCATCGAGGGCATTCCACTCGTCATACTCTTTTACTATCGTTTCAAAGACACTGGTAAAAAGCATTTCGCGTATGCAGCAGGTGCTTCCATTTTTTACGTTGGGTTTTGTGACTTTTACTATCTCTTCTTCCTTGCCTTTTTCATGGTGGCAGACGTGCTCTACGAGGCACTGAAGAAGCGTTCATCACTCTTTCACATATCGTTCTGGAAACAGATCTCAGTGCGTCGGAGCCTCGACTGCGGTCTCATGTGCTTCATTTTTTTACTCCCACTTGCAGCCATTCTCCTGCCACAGCTATTTCCCTCACCTATCAATCCCGAGTACAACGATAACGGTTACTTCATTGAGCCGCTGACGCTGTTTTTGCCGCACGAATTTTCCGTGTGGTATCCGTATCTTCCGCTTGGTGTGCAGTCTTTCATCAAGCAATTTGCTACGGGTTCCTCAGGGGCACTTGGGGGCATGTTCCTTGGTATTTCGACCACTGCCATTGCAGCATTTGCCGTCCTCAAAAATATTACTCATGCTCGGCGACTTTTCTGGATTGGCTCATTTTTTCTTTCCATCACATTCGGTTCGTTCCTCTCCTTCAATGGTGACGTCATGCTGCATACATGGATTCCGTGCACCATCCTTGCCGCGTTTTTCTTTTTTCTACGCGGTCGCATGCCATTTGCCCTAGAGCTGGCTGTAATTTTCCTATCCATGGCAGCATATGACATTGCGTTCGGAGTGAGGATCAGTGGCGAGATTGTCACGATGAAAGTTCCTATGCCGTATCTCATTTTCAAAAATCTCGTTCCTTTCTTCAGTCGCGGCGGTTATCCGTACCGATTCATTCTCGTGACGTTTATCGCACTTGGTGCATGCTTCACGCTCACTGTTGCCTATGGGCTTGAAAGCATTCATCGACGTTCACTTGCTGTGGTTTTGGTCATCGCAGCGTTTTTGGCACCTAATCTTGAGTTCATGCGTCGTCCCATCGCACATGCGTACTTCCGGCCGCTACCTCCTGGCATTGCGCAGCGCATTGCTTCAGAGCCGTCGGACATTGCGGTCTTAACTGACAACGCACCAGCAGCTCAGTACGAAGTTATGCTTCATCGTCATCCCATTAGCTATGCACGTCAGTCGCGCATACCGCTTGCCGAATACATGATTTTTGAACGAGGAGTGTTTCAACAACTTCTTCGTGGTGACAATGTTGTGATTGATGACAATGGCGTCAGTGAAATTTCCGGATATATCAAGCAGCACCAGTTCAAATACGCCATTTTTCACGGCCTCTCGCCGGTTCGTGAGAATTTCTTCGAAAATGCCTTGCACGCACGCACGCTCCATAAAGATCCGTATTTCCAAATTTATCAGCTCTACGACTAGCTCTGTCGTGAGGACTGTCTATACTGCGGCATCATGAAGACATCCGTTGTCATTCTTCATTACAGCGGTCTAAGGGACACGCGTGCATGCATTCGTTCCTTACTTGCCGATGGTCACACGGATCGTGAGATCCTCGTGTGGGATAACGGCTCAGCATCAAAAGACGGCGAAATTCTTCGCACCGAGTTTGGTGATGCGATCAGAGTTGAGATTGTTTCAGAAAATTTTGGTTACGCAGGTGGCAATAATCGAGCCGCGAAGAAAGCTCAAGGTGACGTTCTTATTTT
>JAYTPR010000073.1:0-3583 GCA_043747095.1 Candidatus Peribacterales bacterium | reverse complement strand
CCGAGTTTGCACTGAAGCTGCAAGCCGATCTGAAGGCCAAAGGTCTCCGTACGCAGTTCTTCAGCCACGACGAGTCACTCGGTAAGCGCATTCGCGATGGCGAGAAACAGAAGATCCCGTATCTGCTTGTGATGGGTGACAAAGAAATCGAAGCAAAGTCCGTCACGGTGAGAAATGTGAAGACAAAGAAACAGGTGACGGTCACCATCGACGAGTTCATCACGAAAGTGACGTCTGACGTCGTGGCACGTGCGCTTGAGCCTTCCATCGGATAAGCATGGGTTTCATCTTTCTCATTCTCGGCATCATTACGCCACGCTTCACCATTGCTGTGCTCTGGTTACTTTCGCAGTGGTTTGAAGGAGTCTTTGAAACGAGGCTTTTGCCGGTCATCGGCTTTTTTATTTTTCCGATCTCCCTGCTGTGGTACAGCGCCGTCATGAACTGGTTTCAGGGCGAGTGGACCGTCTTGAATCTTGGCATACTCGTCCTCGCCGTTATTTCGGATCTGTCTTCAAGCGGAAGTCAGCGAAAGAAGAAAGAATAGTAGTCCTCCTCATGTCCTGTTTCTGATATTCTTTTCTCGATGTTTGAAGCATTCCAGTTCGGGCCGGCGACGATTTGGCTTCGGCTCTCATTTTTGCTTATTGGAACCTGGCTTGCAGCCGAATTTTTATTCAGACTCGCAGCATCGGCAAACCTGAGTCTGCAGAGCATGAAAGATGATGCAAAATGGCACCTTCTTGCATTCATTCTGGGTGGCCGCCTCCTTGCGATCATCGGTCAGTATCAGACGTACCTGAAGCATCCGCTTCGCGTTCTTATTGCATGGGACGGCAACTTCAGTTTTCTTGGCGGCGCCATCGGCATTGCACTTGTTCTTTTTTGGTCATCGCGAAATCAGCGCGTGACATTTTTACAGTGGCTCGATGTTTTGCTTCCCGCTACTACGTTCGGTTTAGCCTTCGACTGGTTTGGTATGTTCCTCTCTGCGCAGGCCTACGGTAAGCCGACGAACGTGCCGTGGGGTGTCGTTATGGATACGTTCAATGTTCGTTACACGGTGCCTATCCATCCGGTGCAGCTGTACTACGCATTCTTTTACTTCTTTCTGACGTTCGCACTTCTTCTTATCAGGCGTTATTCCAAGCGCGCGGGAGCGGAGACGATGCTCGGTATTGTGACGGCATCGATAGCGGTTTTTTTCTTTGAGTTCATGCGTGGAGACTTCAGCATTCCGGTGTTTGCGAAACTCACTGACTTTATTTTTCTCGGATGTTTGTTCGGAAGCCTTGGCGTCTTAGCGCTCATCGAACACAAATTGTCAGAGCGCGCCAATACAATTTATGGAGGCATCGTCGCACTCCTAACGCTCGCATATGTGCTCTCGCGTTCATGGCTTGATCTTCCACAATATCAGCTGCGTTTTAGCCAAGTGCTGTCCATTCTTGCGCTGCTTGCAACCGTCGTATACGTTGTCGTCCATCGTCGGAAATATCCGCATCTCTAGTTCCTCACCCGCAATACCGTGGACTTTCTTTCACCCATGCTCGAAAGCGCTTCAGCGTTCCTCGCATCTGATCCAACCGTGCTTGCCGTTCAGCTTCTCATGGCCTCGGCCGCGTTCGTCGTTGTCTTTCTCGTTCTCTTTACTACACGCGATATTTTACTTCGCACGCACTCATTTCTTCTGCAGGCGTTCTGCATTTTGTTGACTGCAGTATTACCGATCGTCGGGTTCTTTCTCTATCTGCTCATTCGTCCATCAAGGACTATCGCGGAGCGCGCCATGCACCGCGATATTTCGGCTTTGCTTTCCAAGCTGAGCTCGTCAAAGAAGGCTGAGCAACAGAAGCCGGAGAAGCCGTCCAAGAAATAGAGTTTTGACACTCTTGGCGTCGCCGTCTATTCTTGCGCGCGTTATGCAGTTTTTCTCTTATTGGTTTTGGCCGAATCCAGCTGGCTGGTACTACACGGATACTCGTGTTCAGGCCTTGCTTGCTGTGTGTGCAGCATTTGTCGTTCTGTCGTTCGTCATTGGTTACTGGAGAAGGAGGATCAAGAACCCGATCACAAAGAGCCTGAGCAAGACGTGGTCATCTGTAGCGTTTTGGTTCGGTATCGTCGGCGCCATCCTTGTGGCCAGCCGTGTTGAGATGATTCAGTTCATGGCGATGCGTCTCATGTGGGCACTATGGCTTTTATGTCTCGTTCTGTACGTCGTCGTTCAGTTCGTGCAGTTCCGTCGCAAGCACTACACCGTACTGCAGCGTACGCAGGTTGTCGACGAGCGTGATAAGTATCTGCCGAAGTCCAAGTAGTAGAGAAGGGGACAAGCAGGATGGCTTTTTACGAAAGCATCTTTTTGGTATTCCGTAGAAGTATGTCTACTCCTATTGACACTCCTGTGCCCGTAGGGGAGAATCCCCGTTCCTGTGCCCTTAAAACACTCCACAGAGACGGCGTACATGTTTGTTCTCGGACTAGTCATCTGTGCTGCAGGTGTTGCTGCTGCCCTTCTTCCGGCTATTCCGGTTGGCACCAAGTACTGGGCCATCCTCCTGACGCTGTCATTTCTGTATCCCATCGCACTCACAAGAACATTCAAATACAACCGCGCTGATTATGAGTTTCGTATGCTTCACTGGTTTCCGGCAGGCATCTTCCTCTTGTGGTTTGCTTTGCAGCTCGTTGGCCCTCGCATTGAGATCATTCGTATTCTTGCGCTCGGCTTCTTCTTTTTGTGGTCACTTCCACTCGTTGCGCTTGGCATCGCATTCATCTGCATTTTTGCCGTTCACGTTCTTCGCCGCAGCAGGCTGCGTGTCACGACACTCGCTATCTTCCTTTCACTCTTCACGGTTGGCGCACTCTACGCAGAGGGCACGAACTTGAACCCACGCTTGCAGGCGATGGTCTTTCCAAAGAATCCTCCTACATTTGCTTCCGTCAGCGCAGCATTCTCGAGTCTTCGTGCATCGCTCGGCCTGAAGTCGGGTACGTCTGGGATGCTTGTTGCGGTCACGGACAGTTCGTCATCGTCATCTTCCATTGCATCGAACCGAAGTAAGTCAGCCGTCGCTATGGCATCGTCCCAGTCTTCTGGTATCTCGTCGTCTTTCCGTATGCCTTCATCGTTTTCATCATCTGTCAGCCGTTCCACTATCGCATCTCTACCACCGGTCATCGGGGACAAGAACCCGGGGCACCTGACCAAGTCTGGTCCTGAGGATGTTGCTGTGCTTGGACTCACGTTGCTTGCAGGTTACTTTGGGCTTCTGCATGCGCGCGCGAAGAAAAGAGTGTAAGCTCTGCTTCTTATGAAGCGTGCTACTTTTCTTACGGCATCAGTACTGATGGCCGTTTTGATCGTGGCAGCAGTTCCACGAGGAATGAAGTATCTAGAGCGTCAGCGGATTATCGCAGAGCAAGAGAAGGTCATCCTGCCGCCGCCTGAGGCACCGTCTTCGTCATCGCGTGCGGCCGTTTCATCGTCAGTTTCGTCGTCTCTTTCTGCTACGCCTCCAGCGTCGTCCGTTCGTGGTTCCGTCAATTGGGATGTCCCGTTTACATCGCAGGCGCC
>JAYTPR010000072.1:0-16589 GCA_043747095.1 Candidatus Peribacterales bacterium | reverse complement strand
TCATTAACTTCGATATTCAGATCGATCTATCGATGTTTAATAACCCGGCATCGAACAAAGTGATTTTGAAAATGCTTCGTAAGAAAGTCGCGGAAATGCGCTCCAGTATCCGCATGCTCCAGCAGCGCGGTATCGTGCGCGATCCGACACTGGAAGCAGCTTTGCAGGATGCGGAAGAACTCCGTGACCTTCTCGCTCGTGGCTCAGAGAAGCTCTTCCAGCTGGGCTTCTACTTCACGATCTACGCCGAAAACGAAGCCAAGCTCAAGAAAGTACAGACCGACGTGGAAGCCATCCTCGGAGGAAAGCTCATCCTCACGAAGCCAACTGCATTCCAGATGGAACATGGATGGAACAGCTGTCTGCCGTACTGCATGGACGAGCTGGACTTCAACCGCAACATGAATACGCAGGCACTGGCGACAAGCTTCCCGTTTAGCTCCAGCGACCTCACGGACGACCACGGCATTCTGTACGGCATCAACCGTCACAACGACTCGCTCATCATCTTTGACCGCTTCGACCTCCCGAACGCAAATGCCAACGTGTTCGCTACCTCCGGTGCGGGTAAATCGTACGTCGTGAAATTGGAAATTCTGCGCTCGCTCATCCAAGGCGTGCAAGCATTCGTCATCGATCCGGAAAACGAATATGTCGATCTCTGCCGCACCGTCGGCGGAGCCATGATCCCGATCTCGCTCCAGTCCTCACACCGCATCAACCCGTTTGATCTGCCGCTCGCCGTACGCGGCGACGACGCCGAAGTCGGTGAAGTGCTTCGCTCTGCTGTCATCAGTCTTCACGGACTTTTCAAGCTCATGCTCGGCAACATCACGCCGGCTGAGGAAGGAATCATGGACAAGGCTCTGCTCGACACATATGCGCTCAAAGGCATCACGCTCCAGACTGCTGAGCCAGGAAAAATGGAACCTCCGACACTCCATGACCTCATCGATGTGCTCATGACGAGCCAAGGCGGTGAAGCCATGGCACAAACACTCATGAAATACACGACGGGTAGCTTCTCCGGACTCTTCGACAGACCGACGAACATCGAACTTGATAAGGAAATGGTCGTGTTCCAGATTCGCGACCTTGAAGACGTTCTCCGTCCGATCGCGATCTACGTCGTGCTCACGTATCTGTGGAACCGCGTCCGCTCGGATATGCGTAAGCGCCTCTTGATCATCGACGAGGCGTGGAACCTCATGCAATACGAGGACTCCGCACTCTTCCTCTACGGTCTCATCAAGCGCGCTCGTAAGTACTACCTCGGCGTCACCACTATCACGCAGGACATCGATGACTTCATCAACTCGCCGTACGGAAAACCCATCATCTCCAACACGTCGCTCCAGCTACTTCTGAAACAATCAGCGGCATCGGTCGATAACCTCGCGAAGCTGTTCTATCTCACCGAAGGCGAGAAGTATCTACTCCTGAACTCCGGAGTCGGTCAGGGACTTCTGTTCGCCGGAAACACGCACGTCGCCATTCAGGTCGTCGCAAGTCCGACGGAACACACCATCATCACCACGAAGCCTGAAGAAGTGATGAAAAAGAAGGCTGAGGAAAAAGCTCGCGCCCAGGAAAAGCACGACAACTAATTCGTCTGATCCTGCTGGACCTTCCAGCGGACTTCCGGAACCAACTTGCCACTCACGGCGAATCCGGCAGCTTTCTTGTGTCCGCCGCCTTGGAAAGCACCCGCCATTTTCGAAACATCAACATCGTCACGCAGCGTGCGTAATGATCCTTTCACTTTGCCTGCACGTTCGGCGAGGATGAGAGAAAACCTCATGCCCGGTACCGCATTCACGTAGTCGATGGCACCTGTGAGCTCAGAGTAGTCAGCACCAGTAGCGCGAAAATCCCCTTCTGTGAGCGCAGAAATAGCACCGCCTTCCGGCGTGATAGAAATCTTTTCAAGAACACGACCCCATAAACGAAGTGTTGAAATTTTCGCAGAACGAAACACCTGCTGCACGATCATCTGTTGGCGTGCACCGGCCTTCAAAAGACGCGCTACGGTGCGGTAGACGCGCGACGTGGTATTGCTGTGCACGAGCCCACCCGTATCCGTATACACGCCCGTAAGAAGCGAGGTCGCAATGTCAGGATTCAAAGCCCATCCAAGTGTGTCTGCGATATCGACGAGAATTTCGCAGGTAGATGATGCCTCTGGAACAATGATGTTCACGCTTGCAAAACGCGAATTCGTCGGATGATGATCAATACACACGGATGGCCATGTTCCTCCGAAAATCTGCGGTAGCGTTTCGTGGTATTCGGTAAGCTTTGGCTCCGCAGAGTCTAGGAAGATGAAAACGTCGCCCTCTTCCGGCTTCAGGTCCTGCTTGATGCGGTGTGCGAGAGGTAAAAAACCAAATGTTGGCGGAGCAGGGTCAACGCAAAAAAGTTCGACCGATGTATTCGGAAAATTCAACTCCAAAAGCTGCGCCATCGCGGTGATCGAACCAATGGCATCACCATCTGGATTTCTGTGGCAGACGCAACGCAGGCGCTTTGCCTTTGTGAAGGTATCGACTGCCTGCTGGATAAGAATCCGTTCGATCATAAGGGACGGAGTATAGACACGCCGAACACACTCTCAAGACTGTTCCCCTTCCTGTGAACGTAGGTTTGTGACGCGATACTATTTCGTGAAG
This sequence comes from Candidatus Peribacterales bacterium, assembly GCA_043747095.1. Taxonomy (GTDB): domain Bacteria; phylum Patescibacteriota; class Gracilibacteria; order Peribacterales; family Peribacteraceae; genus JAGORY01. The sequence goes on along the minus strand of JAYTPR010000072.1, from coordinate 13,920 downwards.
ATTACTTACAGCGACTCAATGAGACGATCGAGCTTGTCAGCCTTCTCGCCACGGTCATCGGCGTGAAAACGCATGACTGGAACCGTATGTGCGTTGATCTCTGTCGCGATACCTTTGCGAATAACTCCTTTCTTGGTTTTCAAATATTCGATTGCCTCAGGCAGACCCTTGATTGCAGAGACGTAGACGTCCGCGTACTGCAGATCAGGACTCAGCTTCACTTCGTTGATGCTGACACCCATGGCAAGGTCTGGCGGCAGCTGCACGATGCAACGAGCAACAATGGTTCTGACGATGCCGGAAAGCTGAACAGTACGATGGCCTTTCATGCCTCTATTGTACGCACACTGCAAAAAACCGCGAGTGCTACACTGCATACCAATGAAGAAACAAACGATCGTCTTCCTTGGCACGTCCCAGTTCTCAGTTCCGTCGCTGCAAGCACTTGCCAGCGATGCATCGTTTGAGGTTCTTGCGGTTATCACTCAACCAGATCGGCCAGCCGGACGTAAGATGACACTCGCTCCCCCGCCCGTGAAGACCGAAGCCCTGCAACTGAAACTGCCGGTATTGCAGCCAGAAAAAATGAACCTCGCATGTGCAGACATTTCCAAAAATTTTCCTCGTCCGGATTTTCTCGTCGTCGTATCGTACGGACAGATTCTCTCGGATGACGTTCTCTCATGGCCAACGAAAGCCGCTGTGAACATACATGCGTCGCTTCTTCCGCTCCTACGTGGCGCTTCTCCGCTGCAGCATGCCGTTTTACAGAACCTCAAAGAATCAGGCGTGACCGTGCAACGAATGGTGAAAGAACTCGATGCCGGACCGGTTCTCTCACATGCGTCGGTAAAATTATCCCCACGCGAAACATCAGCATCACTTCATGACACCCTGAAAGTTCTTGGCGCAGAGCTTCTGCTAAAAACACTGAAAGCTCCACTGAAAGAAGTGCTGCAAGACGCTTCGCAGGCGACATTCTGCGGCAAGCTCGAAAAAGCCGCAGGTATTGCTGACACAGAAACGATGACGGCAGAAACAATTGATCGCATGGTACGCGCGCTTTCACCGTGGCCCGGAGTATCCATACGCGGCAACAAAATCCTTGAGACTTCCTTACAACCCGAGGTCGAATCATTGACGGTACCGTGCTCGAATGGAACCATGCTCTCAGTTCTGCGAATTCAGCCGCCTGGTGGAACACCGATGAGCGGCGCCGATTTCATCCGCGGAAACAAACAACTCTAATGCACTACGCACGACTCTTGCCGGCTCTCCTTGCAACATTTGTTGTGACTACAATTATTCCGCATGCTTCTGCGCTTTCTTCGACCATGGACACGGATGGCGACGGACTGACGGACGCTATCGAAGATGCAAATGGTACCAACGCCATGGATGGTGGAGAGACTGATCCATTTAATGCCGACACAGACGGTGGTGGTGAAGGCGACGGATCGGAAATTTCAGGTAAAAGAAACCCACTCGATCCGACTGATGACATGACATACGACGCTGACTCCGACGGTTGGGTGAACGGCATCGAGGCATCTGAAAAAACAGATCCGAACAATCAAGATACAGATGGAGATGGTGTGGTCGATCCATCTGATCCGTTCCCACTTCAGTCTAAGTATCAGATTGATACGAACAGCAACAAGCTGCCGGATGAATGGGAAGTTGCGACCGGACTCTCAAAGAGCGTCGCTACCCCAACGACAGTGGAAGACCCAGATGGCGACGGTCTCACGAACGCAGAAGAGCTCGCACGTGGTACAAACCCGCTTTCCACTGATACAGATCGTGATGGCGTCGATGACAAAACGGAGCTGGATCAAACATCTGACCCGAAAGAAAACGCTTGTCTCTCGTTTGGTCCGGTCACAGCAGATTTTTCGGATACGAAAGATCATTGGTCTGAAAAAATCGTTTCACGCCTTAGTCGTACGCTCATTCTTCCAAGCTCAACCCCTGTCATTCGCGGATATGCCGTGAGCGAAGGATTGCCGTCGCCGTTCAATCCTGATCAAAAGATCACTCGTTATGAATTTTTGAAAATGGTGATGTTGACGACCTGCAGCAAGATCCGTTCTTCCTCTGAGGATGCAAAAACAACATTCAGTGATGTCAGGAAGGACGCGCCGATCAATGAGAACCTTGAGGCCGCTTTTAAGCGTCAAATCATCTACAGCGCATCTCATTACGGTTTTGTGGCCGGCTACGAAGACGGCACATTCAGGCCAGACGCTCCGGTCAACCGCGCTGAGGCCCTCAAAATTTTGAGCCTCGCTTCGTCACTCCAGGCTATCGAGGTGTTTTCACCACTCTCTTTTTCGGACGTATCGCCAGATGACTGGTATTCACCGTTCGTCACAGCTGCCGCTTCTCGCGAGATCGTTCGCGGCTACGAAGACGGTACGTTTAAGCCAGGAAACGCCATCACTCGCGCAGAAGCCGCCAAGATTATCTACTTCACGATGCTGGGCAATCCGACCATCAACGGCTATGTACTTCCTACAGAAGAAGAGTGAACGAGCGGGGAGAAGGTAGCGGGTAGATAACTACCCACTACCCGCTAACCACTTTTACTTTTAGATTTTAGTCTGCATTTCCTGCAAGGCAGCGATCATCGCTGGAAGGTCTTCGACGTCAAAGACGATCGTAGACTTCTGTCCTCCGCGGGACTTCTCAGAGACCTTGAAGAACTTGCCGTTACCGGACTGCTTCAAGTCGATGTAGAACGTGCGCTGACGTGCGCGGATAGTGATGGAGTGAAGCTCCTCACCATAACGACTAGCACCTCCTGGAGCGCCACCTGTTCCGCCAGGCGTACCGCCGCCGAAGCGACGAGGTGCTGGTGCAGGTGCAAAGTTAGACGTAGGAGCGAGTGGATCGTCGCTTCCTGCCGGAGCCGCAAGGTCTGCCATTGGATCAAACATAAAAATGAAAGAAAAGAAGTAAGGACTCTCTTTCGCTCCTCCCCTCACCGTAGCTTCTTCGCATCAGTTCCGGGATCTCGCTTCTGAGAGTGCCAACATTGTATCACAATCACAAAAGAGCGTCTACGCAGCGCTTTCAGTCGTTTCCATAAGCCTACGACAGTATTGGTTGGTTGCGACCTTGAGGATCAATGCTGGTGACATCGAAATAGGCACACTACCGGCTGTGATCGAATCAATTTCAGCCTGAAGATTGACGTGCGCATCACGCGAAGCACCCTGCAAATATGCATGTTCGCCAGTCGGCAACACAACATCCGTACCATGGACACCACAGAGTCCTGGAGGAAGGTCATGAACAGAGAGGCCGCTATCGGGAGTTGAGACAATTCTCATGGGTGCGCAAATGTATCAGCACCCGAACTGAACGCAACTTTATTTTTTCACTACGCAGGCTTTTTCTCTAGTGGTGGGAATAAAATCGCCGGCTCCCCTACTCGCTTCCAATCCTTCACACCGTGCCAACGCTTCAGATCATCTGTGAGGACGAACTCTGGTTCTAGCATCGCACCTGCGTACGGAAGACCAAGCTGTTGAGCCATTTTCTGCGCGGTACCCGGAATGAACGGCAGCACCATGAGTGACACATGACGCAGGCACTCTGCAAACGTCGAGAGCGCCTCTATTTTCTTGGCACCTGTCAGTTTCCACGGCTCCGCGGCGTTGAACGCGCGGTTCATAGCATCAACTCCAGTGACGACATGTTGCAGAGCTCCGTGAAGATCAAACGCATCAAGTTTCGCACTGAAATCCTCCCACTGTTTCTTGGTTGCCGCTGCGTCTTCAGTTGCTGCGGGAATCGTGAGGTCTGTATTTTCTTTTTTCAGCATGACAAGCACGCGGTTCAGCATGTTTCCAAGCTGATTGCCGAGCTTCGACACATACACTTCATCAATGCGCTTCCAGCTGAAATCTCCGTCATTACCGACTGGCACTTCGTGGCTTAAGTAAAACCGAAGCGGATCTGGGTTACCGCCAAAATGCGCCAAGACTTCGTCTGGCTTTACGACGTTTCCAAGCGACTTACTCATCTTCTGACCTTCGCTCGTCAAAAATCCGTGGATCAGCAGCTGATCCGGCTCTCTAACTCCTGCGTGCTTCAGCATCGCAGGCCAAATGAGCGCATGAAACCGTGCGATGTCTTTACCGATGACATGCGTGACGGTGGCATCATCCCACCACTTTTTCTCCTCATGATCAGTGAAATATCCGAGTCCGGAAATATAGTTCGTGAGCGCATCGCACCACACGTACATTGTCTGCTCTTCATCACCCGGTACCGGAATACCCCACGTGAGACTGCTCTTTGGGCGCGAGAATGACACGTCTTCAAGACCGCTCTCAAGCAGCGCCATCGTCTCATTTTCACGAAACTGCGGAATGATGGTGTACTCCTTCTTCAGAAGTTTCTTGAGCCATTCGGTTTCCTCCGAGAGCTTAAAAAACCAGTTCTCCTCTTTCACCTCCTGTGGCTTCACTTTGTGAATATCGCACATGCCTTCTACCAAATCTTTCTTCGTGAGAAACCTCTCACAACCTGCACAGTAAAAACCGGTGTACGTACGCTTCTCTAAAACACCTGCCGCCTGCAATTTCTTCCAAAGTTCTTTCACGGTCGGCCAGTGCCTTTTTTCATCCGACGTACGAATGAAAATGTCTGCGGAAATACCCAGTTTTTTGTAGAGCTCCTCAAAGATCGGAACATTTCGATCCACAAGTTGCCGTGGCGTCAGCTTCTCTTTATCAGCGGTCTGCTGAATCTTGATGCCGTGCTCATCGGTACCAATCTGAAACCTCACCTCATCACCACGAAGCCTGAACCAACGTGCCATGACGTCAGCGAGTACTTTTTCCAGAACGTGCCCCATATGAGGTGCAGCGTTCGGGTAATCAATAGCCGTTGTGATGTACTGGCGCGACATGATCACAAAGATCGTAGCAGATTCACGCCGAAAAAACGCCTCAAAGCTGCACCTCTTCCTTAGGCGATGGCGTAGATGTAGTCGTTGACGTACGAGATAATTGCACCTGTAAGGAGCGCCGCAGCGAGGCCGAACGATGCCCAAATGAGCGCTTTCTTACCTGCTTCCTTACCCTCCTGACCCTGTGAAACCGCCATGCGAATAGCACCGTAGAAAAAGACCACAACTGCGAGAGCACCAATAAAAGCAGAGACACCACTAATAATATTCATACTAATAATCACGACAATGTTCGCAGGTGGAGGACCGCCTCCCGGAGGACAATAGAGAAATCCTTGGCAGTTCCAACCCGTATTCGTGATGTGATACTGCGCATGAGCAGCAGTCGGAATCAGGATGCCAATGATGGTAGCGACTAGGCGATGTAACATTCTCCGGGATAGGTAAGACAGAAAACGTTTGCGATAGCCTGTGCAAGGTTAATGATGATGGCGCCCACAGCGGCCCAAAAGAGACCGTCTTTTCCTTTCTTGAATTCCTCTTCTTTGCCAAACGCGAGCACCATGCGCATACCGCTGATGACCGCGACGACGAGGACTGCGATGTAGATGAGGATGAGGATGTCATTGATAAGCGTGATCGTGATAGACGCTACAAGATCGGTCGCACCGTTTCTGGTATTCACTTCTGGAATGATGATGAAGTTCACGACAGTATCCGCAAACTGCATGACAAAAATTCCGATGACTGCCCAGATGATCGTATTCTTTCCCTTCGTTACCTTCTCAGCATCGCCAGCGCTCATGACCATGTAGACGCCTCCAATCATGATAAATAGCACACCAAGCATGTAGACGTAATTTGGAAAACGATCGAGGAGCAAGTTCAGCGCACTGGAGAAATGCTCCGTGAATCCTGGACCACAGCTCGGAAGTCCTCCGCAGTAAATCCAGAGCTGTGCCTGCGCCACATGCGGAATGAACGCGAGGACGAAAGCTGCCAAGGCTGGTACGAGATACTTCTTCATATGGCGTCGAAACCAATAGGGTTGATGAATTCCAAAATAACTCCTGAGAGAAGAAGCATGATGAGTCCGAGCGTGGACGATATAAAGCGAGTTTTTCCTGCATCCACTTTGCCGCTGTCACCGTTACTCATGACGATCTGTAGCCCACCGATCGTGCCGTTCAAGACTGCAATAGCAACACCCATCATGAATGCCCACTGCCACAAACCGGTATTGATGTAGTCGAAGAAAATCTGCAGTGGCGCACCACCCGGGTTCACGACCTGGTTGCCTCCTGGCACTGGCTCAAGGATGCACAGCTGGCGCGCATCGATACACAACGTGCCACAAGGCTGCTCATCCGGCGCACATGCACCGTGTGCCGTCTGCACAAAGAGTACAAAAGCCCCAACGATGATAAGCCGACGGCAAAATCTAATGGACATAAATCCAATTATTTTACCATAGGTGAGCCAAAATTACAATGTTTACCCACACCGAAAACCATAGCTCGAGAGCCCACATACCTCTGAAGCAGCTCTAATGCATAAATATGGTTGCAAGGCCTAGGAAGGCCAAGAAACCGCACACGTCAGTCGTGGTGGTTACGAAGACGCTGCTTGCGATAGCGGGGTCGATCTTGAGGCGCTTTAAGACGAACGGAATGAGGGCGCCGAAGAATCCTGCCACGAAAAGGTTGATGATCATGGCCGCAGCCAAAATAACACCAAGAATGAGCGGTGCTCCAAAGAAGCCAGACACAAGCGCTGCGCAGAAACCGGTGATCACACCGTTAATCGTTCCGGCACACGCTTCCTTGAAGACAACTCGCTTGGCCTTTGACCATCCGATATCACCGAGAGCAAGACCACGCACGACAACGGCAAGTGCCTGAGTCGCCGTATTTCCTCCCATGCCCGCGACGATCGGCATGTACGCCGCAAGAATCGCAAAGCGAGAAATTGTATCTTCAAAACGTGAGACGACGAATGCGGCAAGAAATGCAGTAAGTAAGTTGATGAGGAGCCAGTTGTATCTGCGCTTCACTTTGCTGAGTACAGGGTCGAGCGCGTGTTCGTCCACGTCCACACCCGCAAAACGGAAAATGTCTTCCGTGGCTTCTGCCTGCGCTACTTTCATGAGATCGCGCAAATGGATGATGCCAAGCACCTGCTCATTTTCATCGACGACACACAACAATTCTGAACGCGTCTTAGACATGAGTTGCATGACTTTTTCACGGTCGACTTTGTGCGATACGACCGTGAGTGGAATCATCTGATCCACTACTTTTGCATTCTGCGGCGGGAACAAGAGAACGCGTTCTGGAATAAATCCTTCCACGATTCCTTCTTCACTGATGACAAGCACCGTCGGCATATCACGCTTGCCTTCCACGTGTCGCTGCACTTTTTCCATCACTTCCAAAAACGTGTACGACGGACGAATGATGATGAAGTTCAAATCCATGAGACCACCGGCCGTCTCAGAGCCGAAGCGAAGAAGCTTTTCGATCTTGCGGCGCTTCTCTTCTTTCATGGAAAGAAGAATGGAATTGCGACGCGAGGACGAAAGATACTGCAAGATATCGGTCGCATCATCCTCGTCATTGAAGTGAAGAAAACGCGCAACTACCGCATCGGAAAGCCGCGGGAAGATGCGCTTTTTACTGTCTTCGTTCAGTGCGAGTGCTACTTCTGCCTGCTTCTCGGGAGGAAGTAATGCAAACGTTTTTCTTTTTCCATGTGTCAAACTGTCCACAACCTGCGCGATCACGTGAAAATCCTGACCACTCAAAAGTTGCCTCAGTTCGTTGTCTTGCTTTTTGCCAAGCAAGACATCGGCCTTTGCGAGTAGCTTTTCCTTCATAAGGCTGACGGAAGTCCTATCCGGTATACTCTTGGGTGAAAAAAAAGGAAAGGCTTTTGAGCGGCAGGAAGCCGCAAACAAGGTGCGCGTACTTCTGCATTTCACATGTGTTATAACCTCCCCTGATACAGTGTGCGTATTCTTCTTCACTGAACCATGGCCACCAGTCAGCCCACCGCCGACTTCCTGACGGAGCAAGTATCCGATGCGGGAAATGTGCGAAATAGAAAAATATTTGGGGAATACGCGCTGTACTGTGATGAAAAAGTTGTCGCGCTTATCTGTGATGACAAACTTTTCGTGAAGCCAACGGATGCAGGCAAAAAGTTTGCCGAAGAGCCTGAAGAAGCTCCACCATATCCAGGATCAAAACCGTTTCTCCTGATTGAAGAAAGTAGATGGGAAGACCGCACGTGGCTCACGGAACTCATTCGCATCACCGCGACGACTCTGCCCGCACCGAAGCCTAAGAAAAAGAAGAAAGCGTAAAGCAGGTATACTGAGCGTATGCCGTATCATCGTCCGCTGAGTTTCTGGGACAAAACTAAGATTGCGCTCTCGGTTGTGTTTCATAGACGCACGCCATTGTCTGCAAAGGCGCTGCTCGGTGCAGGGTTCCTCTATGGACTCATGCCGATTGATCTCATTCCAGACTTCCTCCCTTTCCTCGGTGCAACTGACGATGCCGCGATTCTCGTAACTGCCGTACTCTTCTTTCTGCGCGTCACAAAAGCCCTCAGAACGGAGATCGAGCGCTCTGGAGACATCATTGATGTGAAGCCTCTCTGAAACGATTTTTGGGTGCGTCTTGCCTCTTTGAACTGTCTTCTGTAGCATCCAGAGGCTCTTTTTTTCCGCGGGTATCGTACAATGGTAGTACGGCGCCTTGCCATGGCGCAGACGCGAGTTCGATTCTCGCTACCCGCTCCAATTTTATGGCAGATACAAAACTCATCACCGTCACAACACTCGTCAACGCTTCTCCACATCACGCGTGGGATTTTTGGACGAAGCCAGAGCACATCGTGCAGTGGAACCATGCATCAGCTGACTGGCATACAAAACATGCGAGTGTTGAGCTGAAACAAGGCGGTAAATTTCTGTCGCGAATGGAAGCAAAAGACGGCAGTGTCGGATTTGATTTTGTTGGCACATTCACGAAGATCGTGCGAGGCGAACTCCTCGAATACGTACTGGAAGACAACCGCAAAGTTTCCGTCCGTTTCGCCGAGCAAGACGGCGCAGTCATCGTTACTGAAACATTTGAAACTGAAACTAAAAACCCTGTGGAGATGCAACGCGACGGCTGGCAGGCAATTTTGAATAACTTTAAAAAATACGCTGAGTCCCTGTCGTCATAAACCGCGTGGGCTTGAATTCGTCCTTTCTTTGGAACACTCTACGAGGGATGATCGTATTCATGAAAAACATGCTGCAAAAGCCGTTATGGAGATACTCTCTGACGTTCTGTATCGGCATACTTTCTTTGCTTGCTCTACAAAAAGCAGCGGTCACATGCATGGCACATTTTGACCTTCTGAATCCTGATGTCGCCTGCAGGAGCAAAGAGTATGAACGATCCGAGTGGGACTACGAATCGTTACGACAAGAACTGAGCACCATGATCGACCAATACGGAGCGTCCGCAACAGTTCCACACATTTCGGTCTTTTTCCGCGACCTCAAAAACGGCCCGCGCTTCGGCATCCGTGAATATGAGAATTTTATTCCAGCCAGCTTACTCAAAGTCCCCATCATGATAGCGCTGCTCCACCAAGTGAGCCGTGAGCCCTCACTCCTTGATCAGCGTCTCACCTTCGAGGACAAAGGCTATATCAACGAATTTGCCGTCGAGCAAGACGGTGAAGAGCTGGAACTACATAAAACCTACACGGTGCGAGAATTGCTCGAGAAAATGATCAAGCACTCTGATAACAACTCAACATTTCTTCTCCTCGAAAAAATTAATGCATACGGTCTGAAAGCTAATTCCAATACCTTCTCTGATCTTGGCACCATGAAGCTCATGGAAGGAAAATTGGATAACACGCGCCTCATCTCACTCGTCAATGTGTATGTGACGCTCTACAACGCAACCTACCTTCCGAAAAACTTATCGCAATTTGCGTTAGAGCTCTTATCTGACACGACATTTACAGAAGGCATAGTCGCAGGCGTACCAAAAGGAACGCGAGTAGCTCACAAATATGGTGTCCATATTGTCTCTGGAGACGATGGCGAACTTCATGATTGCGGCATTGTGTATCACCCATCCACACCATACGTTCTGTGCATCCTGACATCTGGCGGCAGCATCAAAGACGAGTCCATAGCGATTCGCACCATCTCACAACGCGTCTATCAGGAGATAGATGCACTAAGTCGTGATTCTTCGAACAGACAAATAGTTCGCTAAATAGCGATATTTATGGTATAATATACATAGATTACACACACAACATTCGATGAAAATTCTGCTTCTGAACCTTGGTTATTGTTCGGGCTTAGACGGCTCGATGCATGACTATGTGTTTCACGGCCCACGATACATGCACACTCCTGCTCGCATCGCAGATGCGGTAGAGAAAGCTGTGATGCAACTCGTACGCACAGAGGAGCCTGATATTTGTTGCTTTCTGGAGATGCACAAAAAATCGGCACTCGTGAAAGACCTGCGTGACTTTCCATGCAGCGATGTCGAAGACAAATACGGAATCAAAAGTGTGCTCCGCCATCTCCCCTTCTTCCGGGATAACTGTAACGGATTTTTTGCGCGCACCGATGTTCCCTATGCAAAGCGATTCTTCCGTAAAGGAGCCAAGAAGCTGATCTACGAACTTTCGATTGGTAGTGACGTAACACTACTCATGTCTCATTTTTCTCTGTCGGAAAAAATACGCAAGAAACAGTTTCGTGAAATTGAAGCGATCATCGGGGAGCGCAAAAAAGTAATTTTGTGCGGGGACTTCAATATCTTTCATGGCACAGATGAAATCAAAGAACTCATGTCGATCTGTAACCTAAATGCGATTCGGCATGAGCCAACATTTCCGACAATTCATCCGAAGCGAACGCTCGACCTATTTCTCTGTACGCCGGACATCGTCGTGACGCGCTGCGAGACTGTGCAAAATTTCCACGGATCAGACCACCTGCCAGTCGTCCTGGAGTTTCAGGTGTAATCGATATTTGTATATTTATCATTTTTATAGTATAATATACGTTATGCCAAAACACATTCTCATTGCCGATGATGATCAGCTGTTCGTCGATATTCTGCGCTCGGGTTTTGAGAAACACTCGGATGGACTAACAATTACGACCGTAGAAAATGGTGAAAACACGATTACTATGCTCAGCGAAAAAAAGCCTGACATGCTCATTTTAGACCTCAGAATGCCGAATATGGACGGCTTTGCCGTTCTTGAGCACATGAAGAAAAACCATGACTCCGTTCCGGTCGTCGTCGTGACGTACTACCAAGACGATCAACACAAGAAAAAGGCTGAGGCATTTGGCGTGAAGTCGTACATCGTGAAATCCGAGTGGAAGATCGAGCAACTCGTAGGCGAAATCAAAAAGCACCTCGGGCTGTAATTTTTCTATAGCGAGCCCAAGTCGAGCGTCTCGTCGACGTGCAACTTATTCACGAATTCTTGATCGTGACTAATGATCATCATGCCGCCTTCGTATTCATTGAGCGCATCGGCGATGACCGGAAGATGGCGGAAGTTGATGTGATTCGTCGGCTCATCGAGGATGAGAAGATTTGGCTTCTGCAGGATGAAACGTGCGAAGCAGAGCAAGCCTTTTTGGCCTTCTGAAAGCGCTTCCACCTTGGTCTGCACTTTCTCACCAGTAAGCAAGAAACGCGCAGCAGTGGCGTAAATTTCCTGTTGAATAGCAGGGTCCATAGCCGCAGCAAGAACTTCGTAGACGGTCTTATCCATGGGTAGTCCCGAAAAATCCTGACGGTAGTAGCCCACTTTCACGCCTGGCGTAATGACGACGCCTTTTTCTTTGCCATTCACCATGGACTCAAGAAGCGTCGTTTTACCAATACCGTTTGGACCAGTGATGCGAAGCCTGTGGCGACGCCTCACGATGAGCTCAGCCTTCTTCTTCACTGGCTTATGGCCGTCCATCACCGTGACTCCGGTCATCTTTACGACTGCTCCAGAGAAATCCGTCGCCTGAATTTTGAACGGTGGAATAGTTTTATCTTCTTGGCGCACGTCGACCATGCTGTCCTCAGAGTCCTCTAGCTGCGTGCGCAGCTTGCTTGCGAGCGCGCGCATTTTTCCTCCTTTGTGAGAGAAGAAGTTAATCTTATCTTTGCGATCCTGAATGCTTCTTTCCATACGAGCATTTTGCTGTTTTTCGGCTTCTATCTGCGATTCAATCTCCGCAACAACGTCGAAATAATCACCGACGTACTGCTGCACCGTGTGCGTAAATGCATCCAAATTTAAGACTCCGTGCGTGAAACAGTTGAGGAACGGCGCATCGTGAGAAATGACAATGCACGTCTTCTCGTATCCGATGAGAAATCCGGTGAGATGGTCGATACCCTGCGTATCCAAGTTGTTTGTCGGCTCATCGAGAAGCAGAATGTCCGGTTCCTGAATAATGGCATATGCAAGAAGAATTCTGGCCTTCTGTCCGCCAGACAAATCTTTCAGTTTTTTGTCATGCTTCACCGAGAAGTGAACGATATCGAGAACGCGTTTGATATCACGCTCCAGGTCATACTTCTTTTCAGTAAAAGCACCTTCAAAAAATTCGTAGACAGTTTTCTCCAAATCCTTCGCTGGGATCACCTGCTTCGCGATACCGATCGTTGCGCCTTTCTTGATGTGAATCTGACCACCCTGAGGCTTGAGATCTCCGGTCAGGAGCTTGAAGATCGTGCTCTTTCCTGCGCCGTTCTGACCAACGATCGTGAGTTTTGCGTTCTCGCGCACAGAGAAACTCGCCTCTGTGAGAATAGGTTTTTTGTGGTCGTAACTGAACGTTACGTCCTGAAAGCGAAGGAGAACATCACCGTGGTCCATGGATTTTGAAAAGAGAAAATTGCTTGCCAGCCGAAGTCACACGAAGGCTGGTGAGGCGGCAGCATACGGAAATTTCCGATACTTGGGTAGTCCGAAGGCATGAAACACTTGCTGCTACTCCGCAAACTTCATCTTGAATTTACGCATGTTGCTGCGCTGAAATTCTAAAACACGTTGGAAGTACGCTCCAAGAATCGAATAATCCGGCTTTGGAAAAAGCGTGATATCGGGCAATCGAAGCTTCTTTTTTCCAGCTGGCACTTTCACCACATTATCAAGATACGCATCACCTCTCATGATCTTTGGGAGATTCCATCCCATCATGTCCAAAAATTTTCCTTTGTCGCTAAAAAGTTTATTTCCTGCCTCCACAAGAACTGCCAGTTCCTCCGCAACATCAGCATCGGCGTCGATGATATCTGGCGTGAGTGATTCAAACTCCGTCATTTTTGGCTGCAGCATGCAGTACACACGGCCTTTGATGTCAGTCAAAATATCTGTGGGCAGCACTGCTTCGTCACCGAAATATTCACGCGATGTATCAAGATCGTTTTTCAGCTTGTCCGCACTCGGCGTAAGAATCCGACTGATGATGAGCGACATAACATCGCTACGAACATTCATACGCGGATACTTGATGACACGGTCATAGTCGAACGAACGAACAACGTGCTGCGCACCAAGCCCAAGCTTAGGACCAACGAGATCCTGATCAACGTCTGGAAACTGATCCAGATAACGACGCTCGGTGGAGGACATGGCCTGATTCATGGCGCAGTATTGTCGTCCGAGTGGCCGAAAAATCAAGCCTTGTAGGCATCCATATACTTCCGACGCTCACTTGGCGTCATCTTCTCGATGGCATAGCGAAGCATGGTTCGTGGCATGACTGCCGCGTGGTCATCTAAAAATGACCTGAGAACAGCGATATCACGCTTACCCACCTCTCGGAGCATCCACCCCGATGCCTTGTGAATAAGGTCGTGTGGATGCGTTAGATACATCTTGGAAATCTCAAGCGTGTCGTCAAACTGATGTGCGCGGATAAACGCGTATGTGCTGACGATGGC
>JAYTPR010000071.1:0-1657 GCA_043747095.1 Candidatus Peribacterales bacterium | reverse complement strand
AGTATTCTCACACGTTGATTCCAGATCATCTTCAACATCGGTACACCTATACGAGTCACGTCAGTCTTCCGCTTTCTGAAGCCAAAAAAAATCTCTTTCGCACAGATGTACACCTGTACGGATGGGAGGACGTTGAGTGGGGGATGAGGCTTAAAAACGCCGGTGTACACCTGTATTACGAACCGCGTGCAAAGGCACTGCATCATCACAGTATGACATTGGAAGATTCACTGAAAAGAATGGAGATACTTGGGAAGTCTGCAGCGGAGATCGCGAAGAAAGTTCCAAACTTCGATCGGGTGCCGAAGGGGTGGAAATTATTCTGCTACAGAGTTGCGGCCCTACTCCCGACCATGGCTGGAAAGCACAGACTTGCATTCATAAAAAATATTGTGTAATATACTTCCCTATTTTTATTCCACTGACCACATGACGTCCTCAGCAGAGCTCCCATCAGGTGACATTGGTACCGATGAAATTCAGGTTCATTCGGGTGGTTCTGTCGATACGATTCAGTTCGTGCCTAGCCTTCTTATGAATGCAGCAAGGACAGCGGGTATGGGTAGTGAGGTCAGAAATACAGAAGTCTTTGGTACAGATGTGGATAGGGAACAGCGAGTTGTGCGTGTGCGCATTACTGCATCACAGCAAGTCCGTGAGAAATTTCTCTCAACACTAACTGCGAATGGTTTCACTGTTTCTAGTTCCACGAAGCCGCAGCTTTTAGTTTTTCCATCGAAGGACGAATCGTCATCGACGGATTTGGAAGAGGCGATGTAGTGTCGTATGTGCGTGAACTATAAAGTATATTATAAAATAATAAGTAAATACTGTACATTGCCCTCAAACCTCGTTTCGTGGTACGATGAATAGACAGAATCTAATAGTAACTTTCACTGTTCTCTATCAAGAGGACGGTGGCTTTCCCGCTTCCCCAAAACGCCATGCGCGCATCATTCATCGCCGCTATCAACCAGCTCTGTGCAGAGCGTAACGTCAAAGCCGATGACGTCCTCGAGGCCGTGCGCCAAGCAATCGCGACTGCGTACCGCAAAGACTACGGCAACAAAGAACAGGAGATCCGCATCGTTCTCCGTGAGGATCAGGACATGCCGTCCGTTCTTCTCATCAAAGAAGTTGTGGATGAAGTGCTCAACGAAAACTTTGAGATCAGTCAGAAGGACGCACGCCGCGTGAAGCCGGATGCTGAAGTTGGTGATGAGATCGAGATCGATGTCACGCCAGTCGGATATGGACGCATCGCTGCGCAGTCCGCGAAGCAGGTCATCATCCAGAAGCTGCAGGAGTCTGAAAAGCAGTCTCTCTTCGAGATGTTCAAAGATCGTGAGAATGAACTTCTCACGGCAACAGTGACGAAGGTTGAGCCAAACTGGGTCACGCTTGAGATCGAAGGCATGACTGTCTCCCTCCCATGGAAGGAGCAGATCCCTGGCGAGCACTATTACACGGGTAAGCGCATTCGCGTGTACTTGGACAAAGTTGAGCTCACGGGCAAGGGTCCGCAGCTTCGCATCAGCCGCACACACTCAAGTCTTGTGAAGAAGCTTCTTGAGATGGAAATCCCAGAGATCCGCAACGGAGATGTTCTCATTATGGCCATCGCTCGTGATGCCGGTATGCGCTCCAAGGTCGCGGT
>JAYTPR010000070.1:0-5329 GCA_043747095.1 Candidatus Peribacterales bacterium | reverse complement strand
CGCACTGTGCGCCACCGACTCCGTTCGTCCGCAGACAAGCGATGCATTGGGAATGTCCACGGCAGCAATGATTCTGCCGACTGCATCAACTTTTTTCTGCGTTGCATCAATGCCGATGCACTGCGTTTCGGGTAAGCAAAGTGCGAGAGGCATGAGAGGAAAGCCGCCACCCGTACCGATGTCGAGGAGCTTCTTCATCTTTTTCAGATCCGGATACGTATCGAAAGACTGAAGAAATGCGATGGAATCAAGAATGTTGCCTGTCCAACAGAGCTCAGGCGTTCTGAGTGCAGACAGGTTCAATTTGCCATTTTCCTCAAGGAAATGATCCATCAGCTGCCGAAGTCTGGTTTCAGAGACAGTCATGGGTGACCACTCTAGCATCACGCGAGCTATTTTTCTTGTTCATCCGTACTGGTACTCTTGCAGCATGCCGCACGCAGAACGCATCGCAGAATACTTGCTCGCAATCGGCGCGGTGAAACTATCGACCACTCCCCCGTTCACATGGACGAGCGGACTGAAGGCACCCATCTACTGTGATAACCGAATGATCTACAGCCACCCCGAGGCTCGTGACTTTGTTGTGGATGCGCTTGTAGCACGCGTCAAGAATCTGCACGTCGAAGCTGATGTCATTGCCGGTACCGCAACTGCCGCTATCGGTTGGGCAGCACTGGTTGCTGACCGTATGAAGTTGCCATTTATCTATGTTCGCGCAAAACCAAAAGAACATGGTGCGAAAAAACTTATCGAAGGAGATCTGAAGCCGAAGAAGCACGTCGTTGTCATTGAAGATCTCATCTCAACAGCAAAAAGTTCTGCCGCCACAGTCGAAGCTCTACGCGGCGAAGGCCAGTGCATCGTCACGGATATCGTCTCTATCTTCAGTTACCAACTCGCATCTGGCATTGAGAAAGCGCGCGAACTTAAGGTGAAGCTTCATCCGCTTGCGACGATCACAACACTCGTCGACGTTGCCCTGAAGCAGGAACGCATCACAGAGGAGCAGGCTGCTCAGATCGGAAAATTTTCGCATGATCCAGAAGGCTGGGCTGCAAAAATAGGGCTTTAGAGGTGCAATGGAGTGTTTTTGTAGTGTTATTTGATAAAAATCAAAATTTGTTGTATAATACTTACAATACCAACCCTACCACTATGGCTCTTACCCAGCCCAACCAGAATGACATGCTCGGCAAAGTGACGGCACGTCTTGAAGAACTGGCAACCTGCCCAGAAGCAGAGTTCAATCCTGAATACGCGGTCAATGCCATTGAGGAAGCCATCGGCGGATCACTCGCGAGCAAAACGCACCGAGCCGCCATCAATGATTTTACAACCGCTGAGATCAATCACTTGGAAAAGGTCGTAAAACGCTTCGATCAAAACCCTCCTGCCGTTCGTGACAATGAGGATCTTGAGCTCTATGCGGATATGGTCGCGGAAGCTGAGCTGATCATTGCGACACGACGTGGGCAAATCGAAAAGGAGCTGAAGTTAGGAGGGCGGACTGCACGTATCAATGTTGAACTCGCGGATGCTCGCAATAAACAACAGAAAATCTTCATCGACACTGCGCACAACCCTCTCAATGCTGCAGGTGATCTTGATCGAATGCGGAGGATGAAGCGCGTTTAAGCATCGAGACTGACCGCTAAACGCTGAATCGTGACGTCATCCATATTCCAGATGAGCATGCAGATTTCACTGCGTGTCTGCTTCTCCAAATCCTGTATATGGGAAAGTTCCTGTGAAGGAGCTTCTCCCCCACTCGATAGTACATCGAGGAGCTGAATGCGGATGATGGTACTTTCCGAAAGAGCCTTCAAGACAGCGCGTCGTTGCACAAGAGTCGGACCTGGTTTGAGATGTTTTGGAAATTCCACGTTGCGAACGGCCTCGCTCGCATTGTGAACATCGAGGAGCGGAAGGCTGAAAACGTGCACGTCTTTCATGAAGAGGTTCACACCGTCGGCGTCAGTCGTTACATCGAAGTACAGGCCTGTCGCTTCAAAAAGCTCCCGTTGAAGGTCAGAAAATTCCTGAGCTGGTAAGAGGCTATTCATAGGAATGACATTATTCATTATTTATTAATTTTGTCAAAATATCCCTGCACTTTTGGCTTTCTGAAGCCAAAAATTGACTAAATTTACATTTTGTGCCATGGTAATAAAGACTGCCTCGTGCAGTTCTCTCAACCGATTGGGAGAGTTCAGTTCCTTCACATCAACGACTCGGTGTCATGATGTGAGTGAACCCAGATGCGAAAGCATCACGATTATGTTGCAGTTGTTTCGCTCGTTTTTTTCGTCCGCTCAAAAACGGATGGAGCCAGCACACGGCCTGTGTGCAACCACTGAATCATTGCCAGAACGCATTGTTCCGGCCGCAACCGCACCGAATTATTCTCTCGGTGTTGCGAGCGTCACTCACGACAATCCTCAAACTGCGATCCCCGAAGACGTGTGGATTCAGATTGCTACTGGCTTTCTGGAAACCACCCGCTCAGGGAAAATCCAATTTCGGGGACTTGATGTGAACGGCTCGGAAGGCCTGAGTGTCCGGCTTCGTATGCCGGACTATGGGAATATTCCAGCAGTCGAAGGTGTCATTGGTGTGTCCGGTCACTTGGATCTCCATGTTTTGGGGAAACGCGTACCGGTGGCTACCAGAAAGGCGCCCGCCATCTTTACTGTCGAAGTGATGGATCGATCGAACGTCGATGTAGAAGACGGCTTTTTTGAAGTCACGGATGCTTTGTTTCGTCGCGGCAGGATGCTGACGACGACCAAGACACCTGTCTTCAGTGACGGTGGTGTTCGCCTCAATTTTTTAGAGGATCGAGACGAAGGTAGTTCGGGGCCATGGGATGACGGCGGTACAGACGTCACCTCTGACTCACTGGTACTTGTCGTCACGCAGACTGCAACACTTCTGCGCTTGGACACAGAATTTCCACCGGCACTTGCCGGACAGATCGTCGTCCTCAAAAAAGGCACGACGACCTGGACGTCAACGATCGATGCAGGCGGAGCCTGCAGCTTCACACTCAATCTGACACTGGCCTCGGGAAGCCATACGTTGACACTCGACAGTCGAGTTCAAAACGTACTGCTCACCTACGAGCGTCCAGGCACCGTGTATGTTGACCCGTTTAGCTTCACGCTCGACGGATGGGAATTGAACATTTGAAACCCGCACTCTCTTTCGCTTCGGCGAGAGGGAGTGCTTTTTTTGTAAACTTAAAATTGCTTGAGGAAGCGCATATCTCCGCTAAAAAACAGTCGGAGATCAGGGATCTGATTGCGGATCATGATCATGCGTTCGACACCGAATCCGAAGGCAAAGCCTTGGTACTCATCTGGGTCGATGCCCACATTTTTCAGAACATTCGGGTGCACCATGCCGCAGCCGACAATCTCAAGCCAACGGCCTTCACGGCTCTTGGACTCGTCACCGCGCCAACGCATGTCCATTTCGAGCCCCGGTTCTACGAATGGGAAGTAACCTGTCCTCCAACGGAATTCAGCATCTGGTGAGATGAGTTCTCGCACCGCCTGTTCCATGACAGCCTTCATGTTGGCCATAGATACTTTTTTACCGATCATGAGGCCTTCGATCTGGTGAAACATCGGTGAGTGCGTGGCATCTGAATCTTTACGATAGACCTTGCCCGTACAAATCATACGAAACGGCGGCTTCTTGTTTTCCATGTAGCGAATCTGCACCGGGGATGTGTGTGTACGGAGCACCGTACGATCCAAGGATGACACCCAGAACGTATCTTGTGCATCACGAGCCGGATGCGTTTCTGGAATATTGAGCATGTTGAAGTTGTAGTGCTCGGTCTCAAGCTCCGGTCCGCGTGCGGTATCAAACCCCATGCGTCCAAATGCCTCTTCCGCCTTGCGGATAAATTCATGTACCGGGTGCAAATGCCCGCGGTCTTCCGACGGAAGATCAAGCGTGACATCCAGTGTGTCCGTACTTGCAAGAGAGCTGAGCTGCGCCGAAGCGAGCGCTCCTTCACGTAGTGCGAATGCGGCGTCGATCTCAGACTTGATGACGTTCATCTCCTGACCGCGTGCTTTGCGCTCCTCCGGTGACATGGCGCCAAGGTCTTTCATGGCAACCGTCAGAACTCCGGCCTTACGGCCAAAGAGCTCAAGACGAAGCGCTTCTAGGGCCGTAGCATCGGGTGCCACGGCAATCTTGCCGATATAGGAGTCGAAGGGGGCGGGAAGCGACATGAGGGCTACAGAATAACGATCTTACGAAAGAAGCGCCATTTCGATCAGGAAGAAGATGAGATAGATCAGAAGTCCGATCCACCATGTGAGAATTTCAAGGAGAAGAAACAGGAACAACAGAATAGTTGCACCCCCCATGAGCAGTCCTTCCCGCAGCGAAATGGAAAGCTTTCGCCCACTATCCATACCTTCCATGGAAAGCCTGCTCCACACGGCGTAGCAGAACAGGGTTCCGAAACTGGAGACGGTGAGAAAAATGGTGAGGAAGAAGAACGGTACTGCAAGTGCAGGAGCACTCAGCGGACTCACGCGAAACAAAATGACAATGAGTGATGTCAGTGACAGCACAGCTGCAACGGCGATGCGCGCCAAGATGGATGTCATGCGACAGTCTGAAGAAAATCGCCAAGTGCCCGAAAGTCAGTGGCAAGACTGCTTCTTAGGCTGCCGTTATGCAGCGCTGCAGCTGGGTGATAGATAGGAAACACTGTCACAGAATCCGTCAGACGAAAATCTTTTCCATGAGCATAGGAAATAGTGATCTCCGAAAGGAAGTAAGCAAGTGCATGCCTTCCTAACGGAACAATGACTTTTGGTTGTACCAGTGCAATTTCTAGCATCAGCCATGGCAAACATTGTTCTTTTTCCAGTGGTTTAGGATCCCTGTTCTCTGGAGGCTGAAATTTGACGACATTACTGATGTACACCGCTTCACGCCTCAGGCCAATTGACTCAAGTAAATCATCTAAAAATTTTCCAGCTGCACCAACAAATGGGCGTCCCAGTTCATTCTCCTTGTCACCCGGAGCCTCACCAATGAACATAACAGTTGCACGAGGATTTCCCTCTCCAAAAACCGGGTTTGCGGTCTTTGCAAGATCGCACCCCTTCCACGCGGTGAGTTTTTCCTTCAGCACATCAAGAGTCAATTCCATGGACGTCATCATACCATCCTGAGAACTAGTCTTAGTACTCCCCCTTGATCTTCTTGATGCGGTCGATAAGCTTTTTCTTCAAAGGCTTGTCGCTCTCTACGAAAATGAGGAAAGTGAGGAATCTGATGATGCAGAAGATTTCCA